>NZ_CAUVXI010000142.1:6854-14755 GCF_963555845.1 Protofrankia sp. Cas8
CGCGTTCTCGCGGGCCGACAGCCGACTGTCGGGCTTCCTGCTCGGCAACACCGTGGAGATGGTCGCCTGGACCCTTGGGCTGGTCGCGGCCGTCCTGCTGGTCCGCGGGTCGACCACCGGGGTCTACCTTGCCGCGACGGCCGGCTTCGTCATCGCCATGGTCGGCGGCTTCGCTGACATCGGCCTGCTGTACCGGTCGGGTGCCCCGGTCGCGGGGCCCCTTGTCCTCGCCCGGACCCTCACCACGGTCACCATCGGCATCGGCGTCGGCCTACTCGGTGCGGTGACCGTGGTGACCCGACGCCATGGCTGGCGGGAACGGACCACGTCGGGCGAGGGCGGACCGCAACCAGGGCCGCAACCAGGGCCGGACGTCGGGACGGAGCCGCCGGCTATGCGGCCTCGCCCCGATATGGCAGGCTGACCGCCGTGAACGTACGCGCGGCAGCCGTTGCCGGCGTCGCTGGAAGGCCCGCCGTCGCCATGACGACCGCGGGACGCCTCGCACGCGCGTCCACCTTTGCCGGGTCGTCGGTCTGCCTCGCCGTCGCGGCCCACACCGCGGCCGGCGGCCACCGCCCATCCTCGACGCTGGTTGTCTGCGCATTCGGGTTGCTGACCCGCATCGCATACGGACTCGCCGGGCGGGAACGGCGGTCCATCGCCGTGCTGGCCGGCATCGGGCTCACCCAGCTTGCGCTGCATGTCACGTTCGCGCTCACCTCGCATGGCGCCGGGATGGCGGGTGAAGCGGTCCTCGCCGACGGCATGACGATGGCTGTTGCCCATGTCAGCACGGCCGCCCTTGTCGCCGCCATGCTCGCCATGGCTGAGCGGGGGCTGTGGAACGCGGCCAGCCTGCGCGCCGCGGTCGCCGGCGCTCGTGCGCGCACACGGGCCGCCGCCGTACTACTACGCGCCGTCCGCTGGTTCGCAGCCACGCTCGTCATCCCGGTGTCCGGCCCGATGCTTGACGCCAGGCCCTCTGCGCGACGGCACGGTAGCGACCGGTCCGCGGGCTTCATGCCGCCGGTAGCCGTGGCCGGAGCCCTGTTCGTCCGCGCCGGCAGACGACGTGGACCACCGCTCGTCCGCTCGGCCAAAGCTGCCTGAACCGCCTGCGCTGCCTGAACCAACCCGGCCTTGAGCAAGACACGGGTTCCGCTGTGACCATCGGCAACCTGCCAAATACTCCTGCCACCGATTTCGCGTGCCCAGAGCACGTCTTTCGCGAGCAATCTCCTTCGAGACGATTCGAGATGATCAGCATGTCTCGCACAATCCGTGGCGCCGCCGTGCTCGGCGCCGCCCTCAGCGGCGTGATCGCTTTCGCGCTGCCGGCATCGGCACACGTCACCGTCGCACCGCCGACGGCCGTCGCCGGTGCGTACACGACGCTGATGTTCCAGGTTCCAACCGAACGCGACGACGCGTCCACGACCAAGGTCGACGTCCAGTTCCCGAGCGACGCCCCGATCGCGTCGGTATTGATCAAAAACTTTCCTGGCTGGACCTACGAGGTCAAGAAGGTCAAACTGGACAAGCCGATCACTACGGATGACGGCACCATCTCCGAGGGTGTCAGTGAGATCATCTGGACTGCCTCGTCCGGCGACACGGCCATCAAGTCGGGCGAGTTCGCACAGTTCGTCATCTCGGCCGGGCCGTTGCCGGACAAGCCCGGCGCGCTCGCGTTCAAGACCCTGCAGACCTACAGCGACGGCCAGGTCGTGCGATGGATCGACATCGCCCAGCCTGGACAGGCCGAGCCCGAGCACCCGGCGCCCACGCTGACCCTCACCGCCGCAAGTACCGACAGTACGGACGCGCACGGTGGCTCAGCGGCGACTACTACCACGTCGAGCGGCACCACGTCGAGCGGCACCGGGACGAGCGGCACCGGGACGAGCGGCACCGGGCCGAGTAGCGCAACGGCGATGCAGGCCGCCTCCCAGAGCACCGACAGCTCGGACGGAACAGCTCGCGCTCTGGGTATCGCAGGCCTGGTCGTCGGGATCGCCGGGATCGGATTCGGCGCTTTCGCCCTGCGCTCCGGTCGCCGCCGAAGCACCACGCCCTAACGCTGCGTCCCAGGGGGGGCCAACGGGTGCGCGATCATGGTTCTGTTCGCCCGCCCGGAGGCTCCGGTCGTTCCATGATTCGGTCGTTCCATGATTCGGATGTGTCGGGATTTCACCGGACAAGGATGATCCGCTCCGACACATCCGGATTCCCCCTTGTTGTGATGCTCTATCGCGGACCACACTCGGACGGTGCCGGGGGCTCACAGCGCCAACAGACGCGGACTCGGTTCAGCCGAAGCCGAAGCCGATCACGGCCACGGCCACGGCCACGGCCACGGCCACGGCCACGGTGGCGGCGGCGGACGCCCCGCGGCCGCCAGCCGCCGTAGCCGGATCGTCCTCGCCGTCCTGCTCGTACCGTTGTTCGCCGCAACAGCCGTCGGCGTGGGCGCGCTGTGGCCTGGTACCGGCCATCGGCCCATCCCGGACGTGTTCCGTGCTCCCGACGGCACGCCCATCACGCTGGTGAACGCGACGATCAAACGGGCGGAACGCGGTCCGTGCGGCGGCGGAACCGTCAGCGAGGCGGCATCACCACCGGCACCGGCACCAACATCGGCATCGGCATCGGCATCGGCATCGGCCGGACAGCAGACGACGGCATCGGCGACCGCATGTCTGGAGCTGACGGTCCTGATCACCAGTGGCCCGGACGCCGGCCGGACCCGACCGCTGGAACAGTCCGTCGACCCGGCCGGTCCGACCTTCAGCGCCGGGGACAAGGTCCGGCTCGGCCGGAGCACATCGCCCGGCGGCGGCGTCGACTACTATCTCAGCGACTTCCAGCGCGGCCGACCGCTGGGCATCCTCGCGCTGGTGTTCGCCCTGGTGGTCGTGGCGGTCGCCCGTTGGCGCGGGCTCGCCGCGCTGGTCGGCATGGCCCTGACCTACCTGATGCTCGTGTTCTTCCTACTGCCGGCGCTGCTCGACGGACGGTCACCGGTGGCGGTGTCGCTGGTCAGCGCGGCGGCGGTGCTGTTCGTCCTGCTGTACCTCGCGCACGGCCCGTCCGCCCGCACCTCGTGCGCGCTGCTCGGCACACTGGCGGGCCTCGGCCTCACCGGCGTGCTCGGATACCTGGCGATCCGGCTGACCACACTGACCGGGCTCGGCTCGGACGAGTCAGCCTCCTTGAAGGCGTTCGACGGCCGGCTGAGCCTGACCGGACTGATCCTCGCCGGCCTGGTGATCGGTTCCCTCGGCCTACTCAACGACGTGACCGTCACCCAGGCGTCGGCGGTGTGGGAACTTGCCGACGCCTCGCCGCACGCGCCGCCGCCGGAGCTCTACCGGTCAGCCATGCGGATCGGACGGGACCACATCGCATCCTCCATCTATACGATCATGATGGCGTACGCAGGCGCGGCGCTGCCCTCGCTGCTGCTGTTCACCCTCGCGGACCGCTCCGCCCTTGACGTCGTCACCGGCGACCTGGTCGCCGCGGAGGTCGTGCGGACAGCGGTCGGTGCCATCGGCCTGGTCCTGTCGGTACCGATCACCACCGGCATCGCCGCGCTCGTGGCCGCCCGCCGCGCGCTCTAGGCATCCATTCCGGGCGCCCGCCTGGACAGTATGGCGCGTCGAAACGCCGGTTACCGCGGAAGAGGGCTAAATACCCCTATGGTGTGTTCGGGGTGGACGGGCCCCGGCGAGACCGGCAGACAGACGCGATCACGGCTGGGCCGCACAGGTACGCAGAGGCGGGTGGCGGGAGCACGGTGGAGCACCGTTGAGGATCAACCGATCGCGCTGCTGGGTTCGCGTCCCGTGAGCCCCGTTCTCGCTTCAGGCCGAGCTGGAAACTTCGTCCGTGCGCTATTGATCATAACGATCATCGCTCTGGTGTTCCGTGAGATGTTTCTGCTGTGGTTCTTCCACACCGCTGCCTGGACGAGCCGCCCGAAGGAGATCCACTGGTGCGGGTCATGGTACGAGCTGAGCAACGAACCGGACCGCACCCAGGCAGACGCTCGCAAACTCGCCGGCGGCGCCCTCACCCAGGTAGGCCGCCTGCCGGTCTGGCGGCCGATCGTTGCCTACCGACCCTCGCGCGACTGCCCGGAGCACATCTTCGGCAAGGTTGACCAAGACCGTTACACGACCTATCTGATCAGCGGGGGCTGAGACCCAACCACGGAGCAACCCTGGCTGCCGCCCCACTGAACGTCGCCCCTCCGAATGCGGTGTCACCGAAGGCCGTGTCTGCGCCGGCGGACCCGGCCGCGTCCGCTGCCCGGCCGTGCTGGAGCACGTGCACCCGCGCGTGGATGGAGTTGCGTTGCTGCAGCGCGGCACGCACGGCCCGATGAAGGCCATCCTCAAGGTAGAGCCGGTCGTCCCACTCCACGACATGCGGGAACAGGTCCCCATAGAAGGTCGAGTCCTCGTCGAGGAGGACGTCAAGCGCGAGCACCCGCTTCGTTGTGATCAGTTGGTCCAGTCGGACCTGGCGCGGTGGGATAGCGGCCCATTCCCGCTGACTCAGGCCATGGTCAGGATACGGGCGGCCATCACCCACAGATCTAAAGATCAACTAACACCTCCTCGACGAAGGCACACCTTCGCGGAACACCTGACAGCCTAGAATCCTCCGCCGACCCAGCGGATCGCGACCACCCTCCACATCGGTTGTCTCTACATCGCTGTGGATCGACAGCGGAACCAAGAATCAACATTTTTCGCAACAAACCCAATCCAACAATACCTATCATGTGAACCAAGCAGTATTGATCGCAAAGTTCTTCCGCAACGCAGCCCGGCACGATGCCCCCCAGAGGATCACGGTTCGCCGCCCACGCACAATGCCAGACGATCTGTCAATGTGATCTTTTCGATGCTGTCGCCCGCTAAAACCGTTCACCACTTGTGGACAAAGTTAGGTTAACCTAACTTCAATGCAGCGAAAGTGGCTCATACTGGCGGAGGGTGTTGTGGCGATGACGCGACCGAACGAGGAACCCCCACCCAACCGGGCCCACACGGTGAGCGACTCGTGCGTGCCGGTTCCCTGCGCCATGTTCCCGGCCCGGCGATGGATGTCATTGCGCGGCTTACCGGACGGGGTCACAGTGATCCGCACCCGACGATCATCGCGCCCGGACGGCGATGCCACGCCCGCGACTGGTCCCACGCTGGCCGCCGTCACACCAGCATGCCAGGTAGTCGAACTGGCGGGTGCGCGGATCACCTGCCTCGATCGCCACGGACTGAACATGTGGCGGGTCGGCCCGGACGGAGCCGAGGAGATCCGCTGTCCGCATAATCGGGATCGCGCACCGTTGTCGTACCCATGCGGGAGGTCCGGATGCTCCACAGGATGAGAACCCGCCTGACCCTGGTCACCACTCTGCTCACCGCCACACTCGGCGTGATCGTACTGGTGGCCACCGGATGTTCCGGCGACTCGCAGAAAGCTGCACCCACCGGCGGCACAGGGGCTACCGCGGGAGCCGCGCCGGCCACCGGGGCGGCTTCGCCCGCCGGCAACCAGGGCACTGTGGACAGCGCCGTCGCCAGCAGGACGACCAGTTTCCGCGCTCCGGGCGGCGGCGCGGGAACCATCGACGTCGGCTTCGTCGGCCTGAAGGTGGACGGACGCCTGGCAACACTCACTGTTGTGTGGACACCGAGGTACGCCAGTCCCCCGCAGAACAAGGAGATTTCGGTGTTCGACATGTTCGCGGCGCACAGTCCGGCGATGACCCTCGTCGACAGCGTCAACCTGAAGCGCTACTTCGTCGTGCAGGACAGCCACAATCTCGAACTCGGCGCCAACGGTCCGAGGACGAAGACGGTCAACAACACCCCGGTCAGCGCCTCGTACACCTTCGCGGCACCACCGGTGGACGTACGGACCGTCGACGTCTACGCCGATGATCGCCTGCTGTTCGACGACGCCCCGGTCGGCCGGTGACGCCCGCCACCGGGCCGACGCGCGATGGCGGCACACCGAATCGGCGGGATCCGACCGCTACGGTCGCCACACGTGCTGTCACACGTGTCGCCACACGGCTTACCATCCAGGTCACAGCGCTGGTCGCCGTGGGTACCACCGCCGTGGGTACCACCGCCGTGGTTGTCGCCCTGGCCACTGGAGCCACTTTCTCGGTCGGCACACCGGGCGCCTGGGCCGCGCCGGCGCCTCCCGCACCCGTGGAGACAGTAAGCGATCAGGCCATCGCCGAATCGGTCCTGCAGATCGACCTGGTGGATGCGGTCCGTCCGATCAATCTCGACAAGGCTGTCCTCGCGCTGCGGACCGAGCGCCATGACGGCTCCGGGGTGGCCGTGACCATCAGCTCGGATGTGTTGTTCGCCTTCGACTCCGCCGAGCTGACCGATGCGGCCCGCAGCCAGCTCACCGACATCGCCCCGCAGATCGGTAACGCCAAGGGGACGGTCGCAGTCAACGGCTATACCGACAGCACCGGCACGCCCGCGTACAACGTCATCCTGTCCCAACGACGGGCGAACGCGGTCGCGGACCTGCTGCGCCCGAAAGCCCCCGGCGATGTGCTGGTCACCGCTACCGGACAGGGCTCGGCCAACCCGGCGGCCCCGAACACCAACCCGGACGGCTCGGACAACAGCCCCGGCCGCGCCCAGAACCGCCGCGTGACCATCAACTACCGCACATCATGATCAATCATGCCGCCAGCCGCCAGCCGCCGCGCACGGTCGCCATCCGCTGCCGGGACTCGACAGAAACGATCTTTCTAGGTTTGTAAGATCAACAGGGCCGTTTTCGGCACACAAACCTCGAAAGATCACCGATCTTCGGCAGGTCGCCGCAGCGGCGGGTCGTATCCACCCGAACAGGTGATGTCGCCAGCGTGATCACAGTCCGCTATGCGTTGCACACGCAATGGCCGTACCGTCTCGAAGCATGACCGAGGCAATGCGGGGGCTGTCGGGCGGCACATACAGCACACCGGACGCACCGGTGAAAACCGCCGGGGAACGACCAGCGAGCAAGGCCGCCGAGCGACTGATCGAAGTGGACGTCCGGAGCCGGCCGGCCGGAATACCCGGTGCATCCGGTGCATCCGAAAGACCGGAAACTCCCGAGACCGCAGGCCCGGCTGTGGTCTTCGACCGGGCCACTGTCGCCTATGGCCGGACTCCGGTCCTGACCACCGTCCACGGGACCGTCGAGACCGGCCACGCCGTCGCCGTGATCGGCCCGAACGGTGCCGGAAAATCAACCTTGATCAAAGCTATCCTCGGGCTGGCGCCGGTGACCGGCGGATCGGTCACCGTGTTCGGTCAACAACCGGCCCGGGCCCGCCGTCGGATCGCATACGTGCCGCAGACCGAGACCCTTGACGCCAAGGTTCGGGTAACCGTCACCCAGATCGTCCTGATGGGACGGTACCGGTGGATCGGATGGGTGCGGCGACCCACCTTCACCGACCGGGCGGCGGCCGCCCGGGCACTGGCGACAGTCGGACTCGCCGATCATGCCCGCGACTGTTTCGGGACGCTGTCGAGCGCCCAGCGCCAACGGGTGATGCTCGCCCGTGCCATCGCGCAGCAGCCACGCCTGCTGCTGCTTGACGAGCCGTTTACCGAGGTTGACGTGCTCTGCCAGGCCGCTCTGTTGTCCACGCTCGCAACCATGCGGGCAAGCGGCACCAGCGTCGTGATCTCGACCCGTGATCTGGCGCTCGCACATCTGACCTGCGATGACGTGTTCCTACTCAACGACCCTCAGGTGACTTTCGGCCCCACCGCGTCCACCCTGACCCACTACAGGCTCACGGCCGCATTCGGTGGCAGCGAGATGGCACCACTGCAAGAGGCAACGATTGCAGCCCA
>NZ_CAUVXI010000143.1:0-629 GCF_963555845.1 Protofrankia sp. Cas8
CACCTCGTGCATGCGGTTGAGCGTCCGCAGTACAGTGGACTTTCCGCAGCCGGACGGTCCGATGAACGCGGTGACGTTCTTCGGCTCGATGCTGAAATGGATGTCGGAGACGGCTTTGAAATTCCCGTAGTAGGCGGTCAGCCCGGAAACGTCGATACGGGTCGCCATGAGTTACCTCGGCTCGTTGCGCCGTGCCGGTACGGTGACCGGCACGGACTGCATGGACGGTGGGGACGGTACGGAAAATACGATAGGCACGGGCGACGGCGACAGCATGACCGATCACCGAACCCGTGCGAACCGGGCAACCATCCGGGCGATGATGTTCAGCAGCATCACGAGGACGATGAGCGTGAGCGCGGCGGCCCAGGCCCGGTCGACAGCCACCTGCTGCGGTGCGCCAGCCTGCGCATAGATGTAAAGCGGGAGTGCCGACTGCGGCCCGGAGAACGGGTTGAAATTGATGGAGTCGGTCCCGAAGACGGTCAGCAGCAGCGGCGCCGTTTCGCCGGCGACACGGGCCACCGCGAGCATGACACCGGTCACAATGCCAGGCAGAGCCGTCGGTATGACAATCTTGAGGATGGTTCGCCACCGGGTGATACCCAGCGCATAACTGGCCTCGCGAA
>NZ_CAUVXI010000143.1:1000-10708 GCF_963555845.1 Protofrankia sp. Cas8
GTCGTCCGGGACGAGTTTGAGCATCTCCTCGGTGGAGCGCACGACGATGGGAATCATCAGAATGGTCAGGGCGAGCGCACCGGCGAAACCGGACGGCTTCTGGCCGAGCGCGAGAAGATAGAACGAAAGGATGAACAGACCTGCGATGATCGAAGGCAAACCGGTCAGCACGTCGACGAAAAAACTGATGGTCCGGCTGATCCGCCCGCGACCGTACTCGACCAGATAAATCGCGACCAGCATGCTGAAGGGAACCGCGAAGAGACTGGCCAGTGCGATCTGTTCCAGGGTTCCGATCAGAGCGTGGTATATGCCGCCGCCGGCGTCCCGCGCCCCGATGTTTCGCATGGAGGTGGTCAGGAAGTCGTAGTTGATCCGCTGCGCGCCCTTGGCAATCACACTGGCCAGCACTGCGACCAGCGGGATGAGCGCGAGCAGGAAGGCGAGATAGACCAGTGTCGTGACGAACCGGTCGACGGCCTTTCGGCTGCCTTCGACCATGGTGGACGCCACGCTCTGGCCGATCAGGTAGAACGAACCGGCAATCAGTACGAACTGAATCTTGCTGTCTATCGGTGCCACGACGTACAGCAAGATGGTGGCCACGACGGCGCCGGCACCGATAGCCGCCAGGGTGGTCATCGGCAGCTTCTGACCGGTCAGGTCAATGCCGCCGGGGCTGGTCGCCGGGGCGACAGTCGTTGTACTCATGCGGCGGTCCCCGAGAATTCACGCCGACGGGCGATGACGGCACGGGCCATTATGTTGACAAGCATCGTGACGATGAACAGGACGAGGCCGGAGGCGATGAGAGCCCCCTTCCCGACCTCGTTGGCCTCACCGAAACCGTTCGCCACATTCGCCGCGATGGTGTTGCCGGCCGGTGACAGGACGTGCCAGGAAATTCCGAATGACGCGGGAAGGACCAGCGCGACCGCGATCGTCTCACCCATCGCCCGGCCGAGTCCCAGCATCGACGCGCTGATCACGCCAGGCTTGCCGTACGGGAGTACCGCCGTTCGGATCATCTCCCAACGGGTCGCGCCGAGCGCGAGCGCCGCTTCCTTATGCGCGGTCGGCACCTGAAGGAAGATCTCGCGGGAGATCGCGGCGACAATCGGCAGAATCATGATAGCCAGGACGACGGAGGCGACGAAGATGGACCGTCCGACGAGGCCGTCATCCGTACTGAACAAGGGGATCCAGCCGAAGTAGTCGGTGAGCCACTCCTGCAGGCCATTCATCCGCGGGACGAGAACAATCAGACCCCAGAGCCCGAAAACGACGCTGGGGACCGCTGCCAGCAGGTCGACGATGAACGCCAGCGGCGTGGCAAGGCGTCGCGGGGCGTATACCGTGATGAACAGCGCGATGCCGACCGCCACCGGCACGGAGATGGCCATTGCAATAATCGCTGTGAGCAACGTTCCGAACAACAGCGCCGCGATTCCGAAAAACGGCGGAGATTGGTTGGGAAACCACTCGGTCGTCGTGAAGAAGTTTCCGGTGTTGGCCTGCAGTGCGCTGGTCGCCTCAAGCACCAGGAAGGCTGCGATCGCCGCGATGAGAACAAGCAGGCTGATGCCGGCAGTGCGAGTCAGATTCTTGAAGAACACGTCCCCGGGGCTGACCCGCGCATGCGCACTACTGCTGATGGGCTCCTTGACCGCCAGCGGCGCGTCGTCGCTCGGCGAGCCTGTGCCCTGGCCGTCCGACTCACTGCTCATCATGCCTCCCAACAAGTGGTGTCGGACGGTGTGCCCACCCGCCTCGTGGCGAGTGGGCACACCGGCGTGGTCGTCCCGGTCAGAACCCGTGGCCCTGGCCGGAGTGCAGAAGAATGATTATGAAATGGTCGCCACGACCGAGCTCACCTTCGCGGCAAGGTCGGTCGGCAGCGGAGCGTATCCGAGATCGGCGATGGCGGCCTGACCACCGGTGGAGGATGTGTAGGTCAGGAAGGACTTCACCAGCGTGGCCTGGCTCGCTGCCAGACCCTTGGTGCAGGTGATCTCATAGGTGACCAGGTAGATCGGGTAGGCACCGGGCGTAGTCGCCGCGTAGTCGAAGGTCAGCTTCAGGTCGTTCCCGCTGGCGACCTTGGCTGTGCTCACACCCTTGGACGTCGCCTCGGTGCTCACCGCCACATACTCACCGGCGCCGTTCTTAATCTTTGCCGTCGACAGGTTCGCGTTCTCCGCGAAGGAGAGCTCGACATAGCCGATGGCGCCGGCGGTCGACTTCACCGTCGAGGTCACGCCGTCGCTGCCCTTGGAGCCCTGACCGCTCGGGGCCTTCCAGTCCGAACCGGAACCGAACGTCCAGTCGCTCTTGGCAGCGCCGTCCAAGAACTTGGTGAAGTTGTCCGTGGTACCCGAACCGTCCGAACGGTGCACCGGGACGATCGGCGAACTGGGCAGCGTCACGCCGGGGTTGTCAGCCGCGACCGCCGGGTCGTTCCACTTGGTGATCGCGGCAGAATAGATCTTTGCCAAGGTCGAGGCGGAGAGCTGCAGGTCCTTCACACCGGAGAGGTTGTAAATCACCGCGACCGGCCCGGCGACCATGGGCAGGTCGACGATTTGCCCGCCGGTGCAGCGCTTGGCCGCATTGGTCGCCTGGTCACCGCTGATCGCCGAGTCCGAACCGGCAAAATCGATCTTGCCATCCACGAACGCCTGTTTGCCGGCGGAGGAGCCGACTCCCTGGTAGTTGATCGACGATCCGGGACACGCAATCTGGTACTTCTTGACCCACTCGTCCATCGCGTTCTTCTGCGCAGTCGAGCCCGAGGCGGTGATCGACCCGGTTGCGCAGGAGATCGCGCCCGTGGCGGTGCCGGCCGTCGAGCTCGGTGCCGCCGTGTTGTCGGAACCGCAGGCAGCCACCCCCAGCACCGCCGACATCGCAAGGCCCATGACCGCAACCTGACGTTTCGCTGTGTTCACAAGCGACCCTTCGTCTTCAGCGCATTGGCGCCGTTCTGTCCGCCCCCGGACCGGGGTGCCGGCGAGAATCGAAGCGATACAGCATGAACGAAGGATGAACGGAAGTGAACACGAATCGGACGTCGAGCAAAACACATCCCGAGTCCGGGGCGGCTCTACACAGAGTTGTCGTGTCGGGTAGGACCGACTACCTCAGGTACGTCCCGACTGCCCGGCCCACGAACCGGCGGAGCCCAGGGCCCTCGCACGATGAGGGAATCACAGCCGAGCCCTCCGAGTCCAGGCAGGCCATGTGGGCAACCGAGAAAGCGCCCAATTCGGGAACGACGCCCAAAACTCCCCGTTTGCCGGGATGGACCTGACTCAGGCCCACAGCGATTCTATGTCCATGAACAAAAAAGCCGTACCACACGGACCCGCCGGACCACTGACGGGCACGACCCTCCCTGCCGCGGGCGGCGGGAACCAGACGCGCGTGCGGGAAAGTGAAGATCCGATGCACGCGCGTCCGCCCCGGGGCGAATCGCAGGTGTACTCCATCACGGCCTGCGAAGGAAGTACCGTCTCCGATCTTTGTTGGCTGCTCGGCGAGCTGCCGGACCACGCCCGTCTCGTCGACTTCGCCAGCGATACCGATGTCACGCTTGTCTTTCGCACCGACACCGTCGCCGTCGCCGTGGACACCAACCGTGGCTGACAGCCGTGACCGAACCTCCGATCAGATCGGCGTGCGCTGTAGTTCCAGATCAGCGCGACTGTCGCACCAGTAGGGACCTTCGTCCTCCACCACATCCGTCATGATCACATGATGGCGTCCGACATGTCCCACCGGGAGCAGGCAGGTCAGTCCATCCACCCGGCATCCCGGCGCAGTGACCGTTGTGGGTGTAGCCCAGACCAACCACGCCTCCTGATTGCCCCAGCCCTGCAGAACCGCCATGTGCTTGTCGGGATGCCCGGTCTCGAGCGCACATGTGACCTCATCCGGTACCTCGTAGGCCGCCCCCGGGAGCCCGTCAAGCCGGCTGATGACCTCGTCGGGCACGCGTTGCCACACACCACAGGCACCATCGTCGATGGATATGCCCATCGTCGTTCCCTCCCCGCAAATACACCAAGAGCCGAGCGGCCTCATCGCGGCTCGTTCCCACCTGAACAGGGTGACCGCGCCAACCACGATCGCCTCGGGATCGGCCGCGGTCTGCTCCGGTCGACAAGCTCCGATACAAGCACGCACAGGCCGGACCTCGCACACCGGGTGGGAACTTTCCGTTTTGTCTTGACTTCGAACAGTAACTGATCGTACGATGTTCCTGGCTACAGACCATCATCACGGTCGAACGGCTGCTTGCGGGGCTATGACGCTATGGATCAGTAGCGATATGGATCAGTAGTACTACGATGCTCGGCGCCCCAGCACGGTCACCGACAGCCTGGCGTGCACTGCCGCACCGGCAAGAATAGCCGCAACGCGTGGCGGAGCTGCTACAAAGAGCAGCGCGCCGTCAGTCGTGGCTACGACACCTTCCGCTGCATCACGGGGGCGGAGAACTGCTAGGACGGTGACGTCGGATGCAACGACCGTCGCGGTGCCGGCTTCGGTTGTCGGCCCTGCCGATGTGTCGCCGGTGGGCACCCCTGGCTGCCTTGTCGTCGACCCGTTCCGTGAGCTCGCGTCTGGCACGGCCATCTCGGTGGACGCCGCAAGCACGTCCACCCGATCACCGACGCGCAGGAACAGAACCGATCCGGCATCGCTGACGCGGACCGGTGTCGCGACCAGGCCAGCGGCTGCCTGCCGTTGGGTGAGCAGGCCGGGGCCGAGGAACCGCGCATCGGTAATCGGTTCGCCACGACCGACCGGCGCTGCCAGGGTCCGCCCGACGGCTTCCTCGAAGCGCCGGGCGGTACCCACTGGCACGGCATCCACCGGTAACGACACGATCCGGACGTCGGTCGGGGCAATGATCGCCCCGCCCTCCAGCTCGCTGGCCGCCACAACCACCGCTGTGCCGGCCAACGGTTGGCTGGATCGCAGGGCGCCGGCGGCAAGGAGCAAAGCCAGACCGGCGAAGACACCCGCAAGAACCCGCCGCCGGGCCCCAACCGCGAGCCGCCAGGCACGTACCTCCCCGATACGCGCAGTTGTGCGTCCGGCAAGCCACATCGCGACCTCCACGATCTTCACGAGTGAACGTGAAGATCACATTAGCCACCGGGTGGGGAGCAGTCACGACCGGAGTGCGCATTGTGGACAAAGCGCTGTCCGCGTACGCCCGAGGCCGTCTCCTGTGGAAATCCGACCCATCGCAAGTGCCCGGATTACACAGACCGGTCGCCGGTGCAGCCAGGGAGTCACCAACGACCTCGGGCTCCCACGGAAGCCCCGAAGGAGTCCGAGGGAGCCCGCATCGATCAGGCCGCGGCGGTACCCGAGCCGCCGGAGGAGCTGGTTGAACCAGAGGAACTGGAGGAACCAGCCGATGACGCCGTGCTCGTGGCCGTCGACGAGCCTGCGGCACTCGACGTCGCGTCCACCGAGCCGCCCCCCGCGGGCGCACCAGCCCCGACGGTCTCCTTACTGGATGTGTCAGCGCCGGCCTCATTGCCGACCTTGTCTTTCGCCCGGTCCCGGACTCCACCGCCACCGGATCGGCTGTCGGTCTTGTAAAAACCGGCACCCTTGAACATGATGCCGACCGGGCTGAACACCCGGCGCAGTTTGCCGCCACAGGCGGGGCACTCGGTCAGCGCCGCATCGTTGAAACTCTGCACAACCTCAAGATCCTGATCGCACGCGGTGCAGCGGTACTCGTAGCGCGGCACGGACTCCTCCCAGGAGTTAGCACTCGACTTCGGTGACTGCCAACTCTAACCCGAGACGGCACCTCCGCGTCGACGACCACCCTCAGGCCACGATCCGAGCCGGCTGTCAGCTCCGCCGGCACAGCGTCAACGCCAATGATCACTACACCGCGCACCAATAGCGCTACCGCGGGTCCACCGACAAGCCGGCAGCCCCGCACCGCACCGTGGCACGCGGTGTGACAACGACATGGACGCCGATATCGTGGGGTTCGGTCGGCACGTGGGCGACCAGCTCGTGGTCGTGCACCATTGCCACGATCAGCGCGTCCGGTCTCGCGCGCCGCAGCGCCCGGTCGTAGGAGCCACCGCCACGCCCCAATCGCCCTCCACGCACGTCGGCCGCCAACGCCGGAACAACGATGACATCCGCACGGATAAGATCAACAATCACTGCACCGAGCGGAGGTTCACGAGTTCCAAAGGCGCCTGCAATCAGCGATCCGTTGTACTCACGGAAATCCAGGTCTAGATCGGGTCGCATCGACGGCAGCAGGACACCCACCCCCCGGGCCCGCAGCTGCCCGAGAAGCCGACCTGTCTCCGGCTCGCCGGGCAGGTTCACATACGCAGCCACGCAGCGCGCCGCGGCCACCTCGGGAAGATCCAATACGCGTCGGGTCGACGAAGCGGCGGTGTACGCCTCGATCGAACCCTCTGACGCCGATCCGCCACCCGCCCCGAAGTCGGTACGGGCGATCCGACCGGCGCGTGCCGCGAGCTGGCGCGCCCGCAGCTCGACCTTCAGACTGTTCAGAGCCTCATCCGCGGGCATGTCAGGACGTGTCGCGGTCGATGTGATGCGGTGGACGTTCGGCGCGCAGCCACTCGATGTCGGTGTCCGCGCTCTCCTCAGAGGTGTCCCGGTCGTCGCCCCATCCGATGTCACGATCGTCGTCGGAGCGTGCGTCGTCCCACACGAGCGTTCCTCCTTCCCAGTTCGGAAGCTTCGGACATCCCGTCCGGCCCGGCGAGCCCGGCGGGCTTCCCGCCGCTGCAGGCGGCCCATCTGCCCCACCGTGCTCAGCTGGCAGCCTCTCGGCTGACGCTCCGGTCATGTCGCGGTCCGCGCCGAGCCACCGTCGCCCGGCGAACCCGGATCCCCCACGCCCTCCACAACACGTGCGATCGCGTCCGCGACCGCATCCAACGCGTCGCGCACACCCGCCGAGTATGCCTCGAAATCACCCTCTGACCTGCGCATTCCCTTCTCCGTCACGACCTCGGGTACGACATCGATCGCCGCCCGCACCGCGCGACGATAGCGGGGTACCGAGACTGGAGGGTCTCCTTGTGGATCTTGATCGTATGCCTCGTCGTGATCCAGCGTCGCCCGAACCACGTCGCGGCGGGTTACCGGTGCCACCATCCGTATCCTCCCAGAGCATTTGCTGTCCAGCAAAACAAACCATAGCGGTGTGCTTGGCTACCAGCAAAGCCGTTACGCTGTTCCGGTGGACGACTGTGAGCGGCTGGTCGGCATCGGGGACATAGCCTTCCAACTGAAGATCACGCGCCAGGCGGTTGACTACTGGACGCGCCGAGACCCTCAGTTCCCTGCTCCGCTACAGGTCATCAACGCACCTACCGCGACATCCAAAGGCACCCGTGTGTGGCGCAAACGCGACGTCGACGCGTGGATCGTCGAGTACTACAGGCGGCGAAGGGCCTAGTCAGCCAGAGATCTCGCATCCCCAGCGGCGTTCGGCAGTCCGAGCCCGGGTCGGCCAGGGCCGCCCGGGCTGGCGTGAACATGCCCTCTGGAGGTCGGATTCAACCAGTCAGGTCGCTGTCCACTGATGCAGATGCGGATACGTGTGCACGTGCGGATGCGGATGCGGATGCGGATGCCACCAACAGGCCACACTGGATTCGGGTTCATCACCGCCATCCGGGCGGCAGGGCTTTGTCGACCGACGTTGTCGAGGTCATTTTCGATGACCTAATATTTTTAGGGGATTCGCTCATAAGAGTGCCTGGGAATAGGGGTGTGGATCAAAGATCGGGACTGGCGGACATGCATCGCAAGGCGGGAACCATGCCCAGAAGATCCAAAACAGGATCTCAGGTCTGTCCGATCCCACCCGCTCCCGATCCATCCCCGCGACCATAAAGATCATGTGCCGGCTCATCGGTGCCACGCTCGCACGAGTCTCCGCCGGCCGCACCGAGCACAAGCCACAGCAGCCGCACCTGCCGGGGCGAAAGACCGCTCACAAAGTGACGCAACGCCGCGTCCTGGTCGGCGACCTGACCCAGCAACGCAAGCATTCGTGCGGAGGCATACTCCTCCTGAGATCGGGTCGCGTGGTACATCCACACCCGCCGGACGCGTACCCGTTCGACATGCCCCTTGGTGATGAGACGCCCAAGTGTGGTGGCTACTGTACTGTGCGCGAGCCCCCCACCCAGGTTGTGCTGGATGGCGCCGGTACTCACGGGCATTCGAGCATCCCACAGCGCCGCGAGGACAGCTCCTTCGAGTTCGCCCGGCTGGCGGCGGATCACCGCGCCGGAGGCGGTCTGCGCCTGGTCGGTCTGTCCGGAATCGTTCTCCGGCCAGCCGGGATCGCCGTGGCGTCGTGGCGACCATGTGTCACGAGTGGTCAACAAGGGCCATCCTCGAAGGTTCGAATGACGGGGAACGGCCGGCGACAGGGGGCGCGACGTCGCGGGTCGCAGCGCTGTCCCTCTCAGCCTGGCGGACGCGCGAGAACGGGCACCCGGTCGGACCCAGCCGATCGCGAGCCAGCCGATCGCGACCGGACCGATCACAGTCTGGATCCGAAATTGCCCGCGGATACCCCGGACGCAGCTCTGTGGACCGGCTCAGAGACCGAGTACGCAGCGACCGCCAACCCTAATGATCGACAGAGTGGTGCGGCGGTCCCGGCCACATACGCATCCCGGCGGCCCCCGTCGGACCATGGCATAACGCAGGATCCAGCCTGGCGAACGCCTGCCGAAGCCGAACACACCGGCCGGCTGTCCCGCAGAACCGTGGTATGCCGATACTCCTACCAGGCCGGCGGTCACCGTTGGGAAAAGAAGCGAAAGCACGCCACGCACTGCTCGGGTCGCAAGCGTCCATGCACGATCGATAGACCGCCGGCGCCACCGCGGTAGCCCGGCACGGCTCGTGTAACGGACAAAGTAGCCGAATGACGCGGCACGCCCGGAAGCGGGACCCGCCGACACCGATACCGCGCAGGCAGCTGTCCCGGTCATGCCTGGGAGCGACTCTCGAATGTATTTCGCTGTACCGCCGGCGACGGACCGGATGCGGACCAGCCAGCTCGACCAGACCACGGGATGCCCCGTCGGTCGACCACGAGCCCGTCCACCACGAGCCCACCCAGTCGGACCCGGCGTCGCGACATGTGCTGGAGCCCGCCCGTCTGTAGTTGCGTGCGCCCGAACTCGGCGCCTCACCTGCTCAACGAGCAGTTTATGCACCGGAGATGGAACAACGCAGGCACAACCCGACGGAAGCTACTGTGCTTACGCCCTCAGGGTGAATTCCACCCGACCGACCCCGCCCCAGGACAACGCCACACAGGGCAACGCCACACAGGCCAACACCACAGACCAGCAGCACAGGGACCAACTCTGTACAGACTAAACCGGTACAGACTAAACCGGTACAGACTAAACCGGTACAGACTAATCAGGATAAACCAGGTCGATACCGAACAGGTCCACCGTGAAGCACTCAGGCTGCCCGCAGCTGCGCCGTTCGCACCAGCGCGTCACACGTCTCCTCCGTACGCGTCACATCAACGCACAGGGAAGTCACGAATGCATTCAACGCCTCCTGGACGACAACCACCGACTCATGCGCGGGTACCGGACAGTCGAGCTCCAGAAACATACCCAGACCGTCCAGTTCATCGAC
>NZ_CAUVXI010000143.1:10733-14736 GCF_963555845.1 Protofrankia sp. Cas8
GATACGTCTCCCACCCGTGCCGTTCGCCGTGTCTTGGCCACCCGCACCGTCGGGCAGAAACCCATGTTCAGGATCGCCTGATGCATCTGGTCACGATCAGCAACCTCGGTCTCGTATGCATCACATGCCTGCGCATTAACAGTCGGCCGCCGCAACGCGAAAAAATGACGGTTGTTTATCGTACGAAGCCGTGGGAAGGAGACGCCCAGCCGGCTGTCGGCGAACGTCCAGCGATCGGGAGCGTACGCCTGGTCATCCTGAAAGAACGGCTCGCCCAGGTCGATCCCTCGCGCCTTGAGGGTCAGGAGGAGCGCCTCCCTGTCTCTCACATGGAACTTGACCTTAACCTCGCGCACACAAGCCTCCCCATCGTCTGTCCCGCCATCCCCCGACGCGACAGCCTGGCACATAACCGAACGACCAGAAGTGACACCCACCGCCAAAGCTATAGAGCCGGATGGACGTTGGACGCCAACGGAGTGGGCATGACCACATCTTTCTGGCGCGCATCTGAGCCGAGCCACGCGACATCAACCCTCAGCTGACAACCAGCAACAGTCAGCACACGTTCCACCCTTCCATCCGGCAGCGGCGCATTGGTTCGAGAGCCACTCGCTTCCATCCTCGGGCGCCCGCTCCATCCGTCGTCGTCGGCTCCCGTCATCCCACGCCGGTTGCGACGGAGCGCCACGTCACAAACATGTTGCACGCGAGCGGTGAGCGAAAACTCCGCTACCGCCACCGGATCAGCGACCCAACCGCCTCCGCGGCCGGGTCGAAGCCGAGCACCCGTCGGTCACGAGAGCGAAGCCACCGACATCCAGATGGTGCTCGATCTGGTGAGTTCGGGCAAGTCCGGCTCCCTTCCCGAAACCGGCCTTGCCAGATCACCCTCGTGCGACGAGGTCCCCGCGCCCACCTGATCGAACCCACCTGATCGAGCCCATGGACCGGTAACCCGGGAGATATAGCTGATATCAACGGGTCCCGCACCACGGCCATGCTCGAAATTCGCGACGCATTCATCACGATTCGCAAGGTCTTTCGGAGGCTCGTCCGCCCGGCGATGGAAGCGATAATACAGAAGCGACGGAAACAGAACCGGCCGAGATGGGACCTGCCGACTCCGCTGAAGACATTTCAGGCGCGTCGGCGCAGATATCCCGGATTTCCGGTGGTCCCGCTTCAGCCAGCACCCGGTGGAACTATCCGGCCAGGCCCCGTCACGCACCGGCGCTCTCCAGCGAGCCGTCCGCCGAACTGTGTGATCATATTTGCCGGCCGGCCCGCAGACTCCCGAGAAGCGCGGGCGAGCAGCGGAGAACCAGTCGGTCACGGCCACCTTCAAAGGCCCCAGTATGCTCCGGTACGGATCAGTTGCAGACATCGCACCACGGGGAGCAGCGGATGGGACCTACCTCAACGGACGGTCGCGCCCGCGACAACACCGACAGCGGCGACAACGACGGCGGCTACGGCTACGGCGACGGCGACGGCGACGGCGACGGCGACAAGACCGACAGCGGCGGCGACAGCGGTAGTCGCAGCGGCGACACCACCGCCGTCGCCCGACCGGCGAGACACCGGGAGGGTTTCCACTCGGTGCTGAGCACGCGGCGCCAGCTGTGGCTGCCGCTCGGCGGCGCTATCGCGGCTGCCGTCGTCATCCTTGTCCTCCTCGTCGTCGTCCTGGGTGGTGGCGGCTCCTCGGCCCCGCACGCCGCCGGTACAACCGGATCCACGACCGCGGCGAGCCCGCAGACCTCCGCCGCTGCATCCGGCCGCTGGGTGCTTGCCGTCGACGCGCGCCCGCTGGACGGGCAGTCCGTGTCGGCCGGCATGGATGTCACCCTGAATCCGGGTACGGACACCCTTGACAAGGTCGAACGCGTCAAGTTCTCTCTCGACGGCAACACGGTGCTCGATGACCGGGACGCTCCGTTCACAGTCCATCTCGACGCGGTGGCCGCGGGCAAGCACACGCTGACCGCACGGGTCCGTACGAACACCGAGAGCGCCGAAGTGACAGCCGCCTTCACATCCACCGGGGACGGATCGACATCGGCCACGTCGGCTCCGGCCGCCGCGCCGACCGCCGAGGTACCAGCCGCCGTGCTGGCACAGGTACCGAACGCGCCTGATCCATTGCGGACAGTCCCGGTTTCCAATGCGGATCAACTGACCGCCGCGCTCGCGTCCGCCCAGCCGGGAGACCTCATCAATCTCGCGGACGG
Source organism: Protofrankia sp. Cas8 (assembly GCF_963555845.1). NCBI lineage: Bacteria > Bacillati > Actinomycetota > Actinomycetes > Frankiales > Frankiaceae > Protofrankia > Protofrankia sp. Cas8. Next base: position 12,968 of record NZ_CAUVXI010000143.1, read on the forward strand.
CAACTACAGCGGCCACTTCGTCGCCAGCCAGCCCGCGAACGCGAAGGCTCCGATCACGGTGCGCGGTTCCCGCAACGCGGTGATCGACGGAGGGTCGATCAAGGAAGGCTACGGCTTCCATCTCGACAACGCCGACTACTGGCGGCTGGAGGGCTTCACGATCCAGAACGGCCAGAAGGGGGTGATGACCGACCAGACCAGCGGCGCGGTCATCACCGGACTGCTGGTGCGCAACGTCGGTGACGAGGCCATCCACCTGCGGAACTTCTCCACCGACAACTTCGTCGTCGGATGCACCGTCAGCGGCACCGGCCGCAAGGAAGCCGGCTTCGGCGAGGGCATCTACATCGGTACGGCCAAGTCGAACTGGACGAAGTTCAGCGGCGGAAAGCCGGACAACTCCGACCGCAACCAGATCATCGGTAACACCATCAGCGGAGTCACCGCCGAGGCCGTCGACATCAAAGAAGCAACAACGGGCGGCGTTCTGAGCAACAACAGCTTCGACGGTTCGACGATCACCGGGGCGAACTCCGCAGACTCCTGGGTGGATGTCAAGGGCAACAACTGGCGTATCGAGGGCAACAGGGGTGTGAACAGTCCGAAGGATGGCATCCAGACCCATGTCCTGCTCGACGGCTGGGGCACGGGGAACATCATCACCGGCAACACCCTCGACGTCCGCGGCCCCGGCTACGGCGTCAGCATCGACAAGCCGGACAGGACCAGGAACACCGTCTCGTGCAGCAACACCGTCACCGCTGCGGCCAGCGGCCTGTCCAACGTGCCCTGCACCCGGTGAGGACGTGCGCCGCCCTACCCGTCGGGTCCGGCTGCCGGACCGGGACCAACGTGAGGTGACATTTGAGGACGAAGTCGCTGGTGCTCGTACATTGCGGGATATGGATGAAATCGCGCAGGAGAGCCTGACGTGTCGGTGGCACGCGCGTCGGCCGCTGAGCAAATGGTCCCGGCGCTGCGGCCTGCGATCTCTCTCATCGACCACGAGGGGGTGACATTGATCGCCGCCGAGGTGGAAGAGCTCCCCCGCAATCAGAAACCGTGCTACGTGCGCAACAAAGGTATGGAACATGGCTCGTACCTCCGCGTAGGGGAGAGCGACCGTCGACTCACGAGCGAAGAGGTGCAACAACTCACCGCTGAACGCGGCCAGCCGCGCTTCGACCATGAACCGGTGCCCGATATAAATCCAAAAACCACTGAACATTGGCTTGGGCGTCTTAAGCAAGAGGGGCTGGTGGAATTCACGGTTGCCGGGCACGGCCACCGCGACACGCGGTACCGCTTGACCCCGACTGCCCGGAAGCAGAACACACCATTCCAGTGACCAGGCGTCAATCCCGATCAGGCAATCTGGCTGCACGGATCGCGCACGTTACCTGCGGAGCGCTCCGGGTTGCGTTCCGCGGAGCACAGCCCGACCCGGTCGATTACTCCTTCGGTGACAGCAAGATCGGCGTTTCCTTCCACCGCCTCCGAACTTCCGGACGCGGTTCCCACGGGAGATCCAGGCGTGCTTCCGGGTGAAGCTTTCCGCGGCACACTGACACCGACGTCACGTGCGTCGACGCCATCAGGCCCGCATAGCCACGAGGGGATTAACATGGACATCGGACGGGTCGGCATCTGGTCGATCGCCCTGGATACACAACCGCTGTCCGCCGCGCAGGACGCGGTCGCCGAACTCGACGAGCTCGGGTTCGGCGCCCTGTGGATTCCCGAGGCTACGGGCAAGGAGATCATGAGCC
>NZ_CAUVXI010000144.1:0-3686 GCF_963555845.1 Protofrankia sp. Cas8
CTACACTTATGCGATCGTCGGCAGCGTCAGATGTGTATAAGAGACAGATGCTGACCTCATCCATGATCGTAGGACTCGTTCCGTGGCTGAGCAGTCCGGCGCGCTTCGGTCTCCTGGTCGCCGCCGTCGCCCTGGCCGGCCTGGTCACCCAGTCCTACCGGCCCGCGGCTGCGGTGCTGCTCAGCGAGCTCATGCCCGAAGAGCACCGCGTCATGGCGTTCTCGATGATGCGGACGGCGCTGAACATCGGCGCCGCACTGGGTCCGCTGATCGCAGCCGGGCTGATCCTGCTCAACTGGGATCTGCTCTTCTGGCTCGATGCGGGTACCGCGTTCGCGTACGCGGTACTCGCACGCACCTTCCTGCCGGATATGCCGGCCGCGGCGGCGCAGGAGAAGCCGACCGAAGACAAGCGGTCCGCGTACGGTGTGCTGTTGCGTGACCGCAACTACCTGCTTTTCCTGGCCTCGGTACTGCTCGGTTCCATGATTTATGTGCAGTACATGGTCGCACTGCCGCTCAAGATCACCGCCGATGGGCATTCGGCCGCACTGTACAGCGTGGTGCTCGCCACGTCCTCGCTCACCGTGGTCCTGTGTGAACTGAAGATCACATTCTATGTCAAGAACTGGCGGCCGAACCTCGTGGGTGCCTTTGGTACCGCGCTGATGGGCGTCGGTCTCGCCGCGTACGGACTCGCTACCCGCTCGGTCGTTCTGATCATTCTCAGCACCGTGGTGTTCGTCTTCGGTGTGATGATCAATGGGCCGACGATGTTCGCACACCCGGCTACGTTCCCGGCGACGGTGAAGGCTCGGTACATCGGCGCGCACTACGCGACATTCGGACTCGGTCTGGCGCTCGGGCCGACTCTCGGCGTGCTTGCCTGGCAGAGTCTGGCCAACGGTGTCTGGCCGGTGTGCGGTGGTATCGGCGTGATCGCCGCGTTGTGCGCGCTGGTGGGCATGCGGGAGAACGAGCGGCATGCACATCCCCGTCCGGCCCAGCCGGAAACGCTGCGGCGAAGCGACGAGACCGTTGACTACGCCACGATCGACGAGGTGCCGTCGGCAGCCCGTGGCTAGGATTTTCTGAATGAATAGCATGCCGAATAACGCCGCCCGTCACGGGCGGCGTTATTCGTGTCCGACCAGGTTCGTGAATTTGGTTGTCTCCGGCGATCAATCCTGTCGAACAATGATTGGGTCGGCTTGAATTGTGAGGTACCGGCGAACTGAGTTCGGCCGGCGCAGCAGAATAGGACTGCGACGATCGGAGTGGGATTTTGATAGACCAAGAGGTCGACGTACTGGCGATCGGAGCCGGACCGGCAAACCTGGCGTTGGCGATCGGCATCGAGGAGTCCGGTGTACGGGAGCTGGCCGAGAACACCCTGTTGCTGGAGCAGTATCCCGACGTCAAATGGCAGCGGAACCTGCTGCTGCCGTGGGCGCGCAGTCAGGTGTCATTCCTGAAGGATCTGGTGACTCTGCGAAACCCCAGGAGTCGGTTCACCTTCCTGAGCTTTCTGCACGAGCAGGGCCGTCTGGACGAGTTCGTGAACCTGGGCACGTTCAACCCGTTCCGCTGGGAACTGTCCGGCTATCAGCAATGGGTCGCGGACTCCCTGGAGCATGTCCGCGTCCGCTACGGCGCCCGCGCCGAGCGGGTCGAACCCAGGCGGGGCGGCGACGGCACGGTCCTCGGGTGGACGGTCACCCTCGCCGGCGGCAGCACCGTCCGTTGCCGCGACCTGGTCATCGGCACCGGCCGCGACCCGTACGTCCCCGACGTCTTCCGCGAGCTGCCTGCCGACCGGGTGATCCACAGTACCGGGTACTCCACGCGGATCGCGCAACTGCCGACTGATCGTCCACTGCGGGCCGTGGTGGTTGGCGGTGCACAGAGCGCGGCGGAGATGTTCATGGCGTTGCACCAGGACCTTCCGCTGAGCCAGCCGACCCTCCTGGTGCGCTCGGTCGGCCTGCAGAATTACCAGACCAGCAAGTTCGTCAACGAGCTGTTCTTCCCCTCCTTCGTGGACGAGTTCTTCGACAGCGGCCGTGAGACCCGCGCGGAGATCCTCGACGAAATGCATCTGACCAACTACGCCGGGTTGGCTGCGCCCTTCGTCGACGAGCTGTACTCGATGCTCTACCAGCAGAAGATGCTGGGCCGCCGGCGATCCGTCGTGCGAGCCATGATCGAGGTCGTCGGCGCCCGCGTCGACGGCGACGAGGTTGCCCTGGACCTGCGGGACCGTAGGAGCGGCAAGATCGAGTCGCTGCGCGCTGACCTGGTGCTGCTCGGGACCGGATACGAACCGGAAATGCCCGCGCTGGTGCGGGATCTCGCACAGCGGCTGGGGCTGGATGACATCGCGGTCAGCAGGCGCTACCGCGTCGACCTGGACGATTCGGCGTGGGGCGCGGTGTACCTGCAGGGCGTCAACGAACAGACCCATGGCATTTCGGACTCGTTGATCAGCGTGCTCGCCCACCGCTCCCAGGACATCATCGCCGACCTGCTCGACCGGCGCGCGGCGCCGGTGGCGTGGAGCGCGTGATGGAGATCCGCAGGTTGGACCGAGCGAATCTGACCCGTGCCTACGGTCTGGACTCGGCACGGCTGTTGCCCTGGCCTGTGCTGAACGCGCCGTTCGAAGGCGCCTGGTGCGTGCTGCGGCCAGGCGACGTGTCGACCGCGCACACCCACCACGAGCACGAGATCTTCATCGCCATGAGGGGTCGCTCGACCCTGGTGGTCGACGACGAGCGGCATGAGTTCACCGAAGGCGACATCGCGCATCTGCCCCCCGAATGCATCCATCAGGTGGTCAATGACGATGCCGAGGACTTCGAGTACTACGGCATCTGGTGGGACAGCGCCATGTCGGTGAAGTTCATCTGGTCGCTCGAGGGCCAAAGGCGATGCGATCGTGGTTCTGTCGCATCGCCGGAGGCCGAACTCTCCGGGTCGCTCGAGGGCCAAAGGCGATGCGATCGTGGTTCTGTCGCATCGCCGGAGGCCGAACTCTCCGGGTCGAGGGCCAAAGGCGATGCGATCGTGGTTCTGTCGCATCGCCGGAGGCCGAAGTCCCCAGGTCGCTCGAGGGGCAAGTACCGTGACCGGGCGGGTGGTGGTGATCTCGCCCGCGCCCACCGCAAACGGCGACCTGCATCTGGGTCACCTGGCAGGTCCGTTCCTGGCGGCCGATGTGTACACCCGGTACAGCCGCGCGGTAGGCCGCGAGGCGCTGCTGGGCACCGGCGTCCAGGACACCCCGACCTACGTGGTGACCACGGCCCACCGACTGGGCACGACACCGGCGGAGCTGGTGGCCCGCTCGACGCGGGACGTGCGGGCGACCCTGGCGGCCATGGGCATCGCGATCGACGGGTTCACCGGGGTCGAGGAACGGTTCATCAAGGTGGTCCGGGGCTTCATGGAGCGGCTGCACGCCGCCGGTAAGTTCCGACTCGAGACGATGATGTTCCCGTACTCGCCGCGCACCGGACAGTACCTGGTGGACGGGTACGTGCGTGGCGGTTGCCCGATCTGTCTGGCCGACGGATGCGCCGGGCTCTGCGAGAGTTGTGCCCATCCGATCGCCGCGGGCGACCTCATCAACCCGCGATCAACCATGTACCCCGACGATCCGGTGCAGTTGCGTGCGGCGCAGGTCC
>NZ_CAUVXI010000144.1:3781-8796 GCF_963555845.1 Protofrankia sp. Cas8
GGAGGAGTACCGGGGTAAAATACGCGACCACTTCGCCGACCACTGCTCGATGATGCGTCCGCACATGGCGCAGGCGGTCGCGGACATGGTGTCCCGGCCGTTGCCGGACTTTCCGGTCACCTATCCGATCTCCTGGGGTATCCCCGCGCCCTTTCCCGAGGTCGCCGGGCAGGTGATCAACCCGAATGCCGAGCCGATGGCCTGGAGCATGTACTGCTCCGCACTGTCCGCCGAGCGCCGAGGCGCGGTGCTGGCCGGCGACGACGAACTGTGGCTGACCGGGGCCGGCTCGTCGGTGGTCTATTTCCTCGGCTTCGACAACATCTACCCGTTCGCGATCGCCGGGACCGCGATGCTGCTGGCGCACGACGGTCGCTACGACCTGCCGGCACGTTTCCTCACCAACGAGTTCTACGAGTTGGACAATGCAAAGTTCTCCACCAGCCGCGGTCATGCGGTGTGGGGCCGGGAGCTGGCGGCCGAGGTGCCCCGGGACCTGATCCGGTTCCATCTGGCCGCGACCAGCCCGGAATTCCAACGCACCGATTTCAGCCGCGAGGCGTTGGTCCGGGTGACCCGGTCGCGTCTTGTCGAGCCGTGGAACCGGGTGGCGGCCAGGGTGGACGAGTGGGTCGACCGGGGGCCGCTGGCGGTGTCGCAGCGGTCCAGGGCATCGGCCGCCCGCATCATCGAACGCGTCACCGGCTCCTACGAGCTTTCCCGGTTCAGCCTCAACCGGGCGGCCGAGACGCTCGCCGAACAGCTGTCCCGGTTGGACCGGTGGGCGCCGGGCCCGGCGGACAGCGGTGATTTCTGCCACGAGGTTGACATGCTCCTGCGCTGTGCGGCGCCCATCCTGATCGACCTGGCCCGGCAGGCGTTACCCGACACCTTGATCCCAATCGCCGGCCCGACGGCCACCGAGATCGCGCCCAGGCGCATGCCCCGGCTGCGCGAACGGGCGCAGTGAGATGCCAGCCGATGCCCGGCACGTCCTCATCGTCGGAGCGGGTGTCACCGGCCTGCTGACCGCGATCCGGTGTGCACTGGCAGGCCATCGGGTGACCGTGCTGGATCGGGGTGCCGTCCCCAATCCGATGTCCAGTTCGTTCGATCAGCACCGGACGATCCGGGCACTCGACCCCGGTGATCGGGCCGCCACCCACCGGGTCGCGATGGCTCACCGTCTGTGGCTGGAGTTGGAGGCGCTGCTGGGTACCAGACTCTACCGCCGCGTCGGCGTGGTGACCGCCTGGCCCGCCGGCGAGGTCGACGCGGTGGCCGCGATCGGTGCCGAGGTCGGTCTGTCGGTCGAGCTCGTCGAGCCGGACACGTTGCCGCATATGAGGTTCCCCGCCGGCTGGACGGGAGTGCTGGAGCACGACGCTGGCGTGCTGCTCGCCGACCGGGTCCTGACACTCGCGGCACGATGGCTGGACGCGCATGCCCTGGTGACGGTGCGACCGCGGCGGGAGATCGTCGCGGTCGACGCGGACGCGGGGCAGGTCGTCCTGGCCGACGGTGAGCGGCTGGGCGCCGACCTGATCCTCATCGCCGCGGGGCCGTGGTCGCGGGAGCTGGTCGACCTGCCGATGGTGCTGCACCGCCAGGCCATGGTGTATCTGCGGCCACCCGAGGAGCTGGCTCGCTGGTGGGAGGACGCGCCCAGTGCTGGGCGTATCGGCACCGACGGCCGGTCCTGGTTGCTGCCTCCGGGCGACGGAACGTTGCTGAAGGTCAGCTCCAGCGCGTTGTGTCGGGAGGTCGACTCGGTGAGCGACCGCGCGAGCCGGCCCGATCCGGCCGGGACCAGCTGGGTCGATCAGGTCGTGGCGGCGATCCTGACCGACCCGGACCGCTACCCCGTGCACGGGGTCAAGGAGTGCCACTACCTGGTCGACGCCGAGACGGGCGGGGCGAGCCTGGTCCGCCTCGGCCCGGTGGTGTGGGCACGCGCGGCCAGCGGGGGCGACGGGTTCCGCACCGCGCCCCTGATCGCCGCTCAAATTGCCGAGACCGTCATGAGGTCATCGCCGAACTGGAGGGAATACGCATGAACAGTTCCAAGAACGTGCTGTTGGTGATCGGCAGCGGGCTCAAGCTCTACCGCGAGTACCTGGTCAGCTCGGCCGCCGCACGGGCGCGACGGGCCGGACTCGACCTGGTTCTGATCAACAACCTCAAGCCCACCTGGCAGCACGACTACTTCGACGAGATCACTGTGATCAACGTCTTCGACCACGAGCTGCTGGCCGGGACGGCCCGCGAGGTGGCGGCCAGACACACGGTGGTCGGGGTGCTGTGCTGGGACGAGCCGTTGGTGATGTCCGCGGCCAAGATCGCCGCCGAGTTCGGCGTACCCGGCCTCAGTATTCCCGGCGTCCACGGCTGCCGGGACAAGCACAACACGCGTTCCCGGCTCACCGCCGCGGGTCTGCTGCAGCCGGGATTCGAGATGGCGGCCACGGCTGGGCAGGCCCGCGCGGCGGCGGAGCGGATCGGCTACCCGGTCGTGGTCAAGCCGCGCGCTCTCGGCGCCAGCATGGGCGTCGTTTTCGCCGCCGACGAGGTTGAGCTGGACGCCGCCTTCGCCGTCGCATCGGACGCGAGCCTGGTCGGCGACGAGTCCTACCGTGGTGGTGCCATCGTCGAGGGCTACGCCGTGGGGCCCGAGATCAGCGTCGACGCAGCCGTGCACAAAGGCGAATACCTGCCGATGTTCGTGGCCCGCAAGCGCACCGGCGGGCACCCCTATTTCGAGGAGATCGGCCACGTCGTCGACGCGGGCGACCCACTCCTGGGCGACACCGTGCTGATGGACACCCTGGCGCGGGCGCACCGGGTGCTTGAGATCGAGGATGGTATCACCCACGCCGAGGTGCGGCTGACCGAGCGGGGGCCGTTGATCATTGAGATCAACGGCCGGCTCGGCGGCGACCTGATCCCGTTTCTCGGCCGGACCGCCACGGGCATCGACCCGGGTGAGGTGCTCGTCGACGTCGCCATCGGGCAGCGGCCGGACATCGCCGCGACCCGGCGAACCGTCGCGGGAATCCGGTTCGGGTATCCGGAGCGGGACTGCCTGGTGCGCTCGGTCCGGGTGCCCGATGCCGCACCCGGACTGCTCATCGCGTCCCGGATGGTCGAACCCGGTACCGCGCTGCGGCTGCCGCCGGGCGGCTACATCGCCCGTCACTCCTTCGTGGTGTGCCAGGCCGACGACGCGCTGACCTGCAACGAGCGCTTGGACGCGGCGAGCGCGCTGGTCACGGTGGACGCCGACCCGATCGCCCCACCCCCACCCGGCACAACCCTGGAAATGCCCGCCGGGCTACTGGACGTGGACGAATGACGATCAACTATGACGGGCGGACGTTCCGCAAGGCCGGCGGCGGGGACGGCACGGTTGCCCGGTACCAGCAGGACGGCGATCTGGTCTGGGCGGACTTCGCCGGTGGGCAGGTGCGCCGAGGCACCGTCACCGGTACGTGCGGGCCGGACGGAACGCTCCGGCTGGCCTACACCATGGTGCTCGCCGGCGGCGAGGTGATCGCCGGGCACACCGTGAACGTCCCGCAGCGCACCACCGACGGTCGGCTGACGCTGCGCGAGGAGTGGGAGCGTTACGGCGCGCACGCGGCGACCGGGACGTCCTACCTCGAGGAGGTGGACTGAGATGGACGCCTGGTCGCGGCTGCGCTGTGTGGTCGACGGTCGGCTGCGGTTGCCGGGCGACGCCGGCTTCACCGAGGCGGGCAGAGCGTTCAACGAGCGCTACCGGCACGTGCGGCCCGCCGGGGTGCTGACGGCGGCGAGCGTCGCCGACGTCGCCACGGCGATCGGTTGGGCCCGCGAGCACGGCATACCGCTCGTGGCCCGGGGCGGTGGCCACAGCTACGCGGGCAGTTCGGTCACCACCGGACTGGTGCTCGACCTGTGCGGGCTGGACACAGTGCGCGTGGACCCGTCGACCGCGCTGGTCACAGTCGGCGGCGGCACCCGGATGAAGGCGATCTATGCCGCGCTGCGTCCGCACAACCTGGCGTTCCCGCTGGGCAACTCCGACGATGTCGCGATCGGTGGGCTCGTGCTCGGTGGCGGTGTCGCGGCGGTGTCGCGCGCGTTCGGCCTCACCTGTGACTCACTGGTGCGGACCGATATCGTCCTCGCCGACGGCACGACGCTGCGCTGCAGCGAAACCGAGAACACCGACCTGTTCTGGGCCTGCCGGGGTGGTGGCGGCGGGAACTTCGGCGTGAACACCTCCTTCACCTTCCAGGCACGTCCGGTGCCGGACACGTCCACCTGCCTGCTGCTGTGGCACTGGGCATCCGCGCCTGCGGTCCTGGCCACGATGCAGGAGGTCATGCGGCACGCGCCGGAGGCGTTCTCCGCCCGGATCGGCGTGAGTCGCGCGCCGGGCGAGGACGGTGTGGTCTCGGTGATCGGGCAGCATCTGGGCCCGGCCGAGCAACTGCGGGATCTGCTCGGGCCCGCATTGGCGGTCGCCACGCCGTACCGGCTGGACATCGCGGACCGGACCTACTGGGAGGCCGCGGACTTTCTGCACCACACCACCGCGGGCGGTTCGTTCGCGGTGCGAACCCGATGCGTGCGGGAACCGCTACCCGAGGCCGGGGTGGCGACCATGCTGGCAGCCCTGGACAAGTGGCCGGGCGGCGGCAACCCGGACGGCGCCGGTGTCGCCCTGTTCACCTGGGGTGGCGCGATCAACCGGGTTCCGGTGGCCGATACCGCGTTCCCCCACCGGGACGTGCTGTTCCTGGTCTCGATGGACACCTCGTGGAGTACCGACGATCCCGTCGAGGTGATGGGGGACAACCTGGAGTGGCTGACCGGTCTGCACCAGGACATGGGCGAGTTCGCCCCGGACGCGGCCTACGTCAACTTCTCCGACCCTGACCTGGCCGGCTGGCGATCGGCCTACTACGGGCCGAATCTGGCGCGGCTGACCGAGGTCAAGCGCCAGACTCCGCACCCAGTGCAGCTTGCGC
>NZ_CAUVXI010000144.1:8898-14506 GCF_963555845.1 Protofrankia sp. Cas8
GACCCCGACCGTGTCTTCCGGTTCGCCCAGGCGATCTAGCTCGTCCACAGCATCCGAGGGAGTGATCAGATGACCATCACCCAGACCCATCGTGAGATAGCACCTGCCTGCCGTGAGACCGCCGCGGCCGGCACTGATACGCCAGCGCCACCGCTGACCGGTAGGGAGATTCTCGATCGCGCCCGGGCGGTTGCGCCGCGACTGCGGGAGCGCTCCGCGGACATCGAGCGTGAGCGGCGGCTGCCCGCGGACGTGGTGGAGCTCCTGCGCGGCACCGGGGTGTTCCGGATGGGCTTCGGGCACAGGTGGGGTGGTCCCGAGACGTCCTCCGTGGAACAGACCGAGGTCATCGAGGCGCTGTCCTACGGCGACGCAGCCGCCGGTTGGTGCGCGATGATCGGTTCGGACACCGGGCTCTACGCCGCGTTCCTGGACGAGTCCGTGGCGAGGGAGATGTTTCCCAGCCTGGATATGATCACCGCTGGGCTGCTGTTCCCAACCGGGCACGCCGAGCGCGTCCCCGGCGGCTACCGGCTCACCGGTCGCTGGCAGTTCGGTAGTGGGATCACTCACAGCGACTGGGTGATCTCCGGAGCGTTCATCTACCGCGACGGCCGACCCGACCCGAGCCCGTCCGGCGACCCGCACGACTCGCGGCTGATGATGGTGCCGCGCGGGCAGGTGGAGGTCGTCGACACCTGGTACACCACCGGCCTGGCGGGCAGCGGAAGCTGCGACTACACGATCACGGACATCTTCGTCCCCGAGGAACACACCCTCGTCTTCGGTAGCGTGCGCAACGGCAGCGGGGCACTTGCCCAGCCGGAGGTGCACATGCGCAACATGCCCGGCGTGCCACTGGGCATTGCGCGGGCCGCGCTCGACCATGTCCGCGAGATCGTCGCCACCCGGGTACATCCGGTCAGCGGCGCCGCGGCCGACGACTACCGCATGCAGGTCACCATCGCCGACTGCGAGGCCGACTTCGTCGCCACCCGAAGCGGGGTGTACGCCAGCATGCAGCGCCAACACGAGGTGCTGGCCGCCGGGGGAAGCCTCGACGATCTCAGCCCGGACGAGCGTGCCGCACTGCCGCTGTCGCGCCGGCACGCCTTCCGGACGGCGCGGTCGATCGTGGGCCGGCTCTACGACCTTCTTCAGACCAGCTCGATCTACCGGCCGTCTCCGCTGGACCGCTGGCTGCGCGACACGAACACGATGTGCCAACACGTTGTCGCCCAGGATCGGATCCTGCAATCGGCCGGCGCCTATCTGTTGGGCGGCAGGCCTGGTTTCCCGCTTTGCCTGGGCATCGCCAGCTGAATTCGGCGGCAATTGATTGTTCCGCCTGGACCTGAATGGCAGTCAACTCACGGTTCTGTTGAAATCGGTCCCATTGATGCCGGATGTGCACTGGTGGCCGTATGCGAGAAGCCGTCGTCATCAGTCACCTCATCGTGAATGGAGAAGATATGCGATCACTGTCACTTCGAACTGCCGCCGTCTTCGCGGTGCTCGCCGCGCTGCTCGGCGCGTGCGGCAAGACCGACACCACTACCAGCACCGCTGGACCTGTCAACACCGCCGGTACGGTCAGCACCGCCAGCAGTGATGCGATCATCAGCTACAACGAAACCGAACCGGAGAACCCGCTCATCCCCGGAAATACGACGGAGGTCGGCGGAATCGGTGTCCTCGGCGCCTTGTTCAAGGGTCTTGTGGAGTATGACGCGAAAACCGCCGCGCCGCGCAACGCCGTCGCCGCATCCATCCAGACGAACGATGCGAAAGTCTATACGATCAAGCTTAAGCCCGGGTGGACCTTCCACGACGGAACGCCGGTCACCGCGAGGAGTTTCGTCGACGCCTGGAACTACACCGCGTATTCCCCGAACGAGATGCAGGGTGCGAACTACTTCTCGCACATCGAAGGTTTCGGTCAGGTGAACAACGCAACGGCGGACGGCAAGCAGCCGGCCACGCTGCCCCCGGCAAAGGAGATGTCGGGCCTGAAGGTCGTTGACGACCGCACCTTCGTCGTGACCCTTTCCGCGCCGTTCTCCACGTTCGCCACCCAGCTCGGCTATGCGGCCTTCTTCCCGTTGCCTGCAAGCTTCTTCGCCGACAGAAAAGCCTTCGAGGCCCATCCGGTCGGCAACGGCCCCTTCCAGTTCGTGTCCTACACGAAGGGCAAGAACATCCTCGTGCAGCGCTACGACAATTTCGCCGGGGAGAAGCCGCACATCGACGGCATTGATTTCCGGTTCTACCCGAACCTGGACGACGCCTACGCGGACGTTTTGGCGAACAAACTCGACTACCTCTCGTTCACACCGTGGTCGTCAACGGTCAACAACAAGATCAAGACTGATCTTCCCGACACCCGCCGCGTTGCCTACAAGTACCTCGGATATCAGGCGATCGCCTTCCCTCTCTACGACAAGCGCTTTGCCGACCCGAACCTGCGGCGGGCCATTTCGATGGCCATCGACCGGGTTGATCTCATCAAGAAGGTCTTCAACGGTGCTCGGACGCCGGCCGACGGCCTGGTAGCGCCGAATGTCCAGGGCCATGTCGACAACCAGTGCGGGGAACTGTGCACCTACCAGCCTGAGAAGGCCAGGCAACTGTTCGATGCGACCGGTTTCCAGGGACCGATCGTGCTCACCTCCAATGTCGACTCCGCCAACCAGCAGTGGATGGAGGTGACGTGCGCGTCGATCCAGAAGGCGCTTGGCCGGGAATGCACATTCGTGTCGGTGCCGACGCTCGGTGCGTTGCGTAAGAAGCTCAATGACCACACGATGGACGCGATCTACCGTTCCGCCTGGGTAGCTGACTACCCGTCGATCGAGAATTTCCTCAACCCGTTGTTCAAGACCGGTGGCTCGTCCAATGTCGGTCAGTATTCCAACCAGGCGGTCGATGCACTGCTCACCCGTGCCGACGAGGCGCCGTCGGAGCAGGAAGGCGAGCAGCTGTACCAGCAGGCTGAGCGGCTCGTACTGCAGGACATGCCGACGATCCCGATCTGGTTTCAGAGTGCCACGGCCGCATGGTCCTCGCGGTTGCACAACGTGGTCCCCACCCAATTCCGTGAGCTCGATCTGACCAGCGTCACGGTGTCCTAGAAAGGCTCGGGGTCAAGGGCCGCGCGACAAAATCAATGATCATGCGGCCCTTGGCCAGCCGACCCACTCCGCGAATTGCCGGCCCCGCCCGATCATCGATGTCGATCAACGGTTTCGGCACATCCAACCTGCGACGAACCCGACCAACAAACCATCAGGTGGAAATATGACTGACCAAGAGATCGACGTACTGGCGATCGGAGCGGGGCCGGCGAACCTGGCGCTCGCGGTGGCAATCGAGGAGTCCGGTTCGCGCGAGCTGGCCGAGAGCACCCTGCTGCTGGAGCAGTACCCGGACGTCAAGTGGCAGCGGAATCTGTTGCTTCCGTGGGCGCGCAGCCAGGTCTCGTTCCTCAAAGACCTGGTGACCCTGCGCAACCCGCGGAGCCGGTTCTCTTTTCTGAGCTTTCTGCACGAACGCGGACGCCTTGACGAGTTCGTGAACCTGGGCACCTTCAACCCGTACCGCTGGGAGCTCTCGGAGTACCAGCAGTGGGTCGCCGACTCCTTGGACCATGTGGGCATTCGCTACGGCGCCCGCGGCGAGATCGTTGAACCGCGACGCGCGGGTGACGGTACGATTATCGGCTGGACCGTGACCCTTGCCGACGGCGACCGGCTGCATTGCCGCGATCTCGTCATCGGCACCGGCCGCGACCCACACATCCCCGATGTCTTCCACAACCTGCCGCCGGACCGGGTGATCCACAGTACCCAGTACTGCACGCGCATCGCCGAGCTGGCCACTGACCGACCCATCCGGCCGGTGGTCGTGGGCGGCGCCCAGAGCGCGGCCGAGATGTTCATGGCCCTGCACAACGACCTGCCGTTGAGCACGCCGACGATGGTGTTGCGGTCGATCGGTCTGGCGAATTACCAGACCAGCAAATTCGTCAACGAGCTGTTCTTCCCGTCCTTCATCGATGATTTCTACAACGCCGGCGCCGAGGTACGCCGGCAGATTCTCGACGAGATGCACCTGGCGAACTACGCTGGCCTGGCTCCGCCCTTCCTCGATGAAATCTACTCCATGCTTTACCAGCAGAGGATGCTGGGGCGCCGGCGGTCCGCCGTGCAGGCCATGACCGAGGTCGTCGATGCGCGTGTCGACGGCGATGATGTGCTGCTGGAGCTGCGGGATCGCCGGAGCGGCAAGGTCGATCCACTACGCTGCGATCTGGTGCTGCTGGGTACCGGCTATGAGCCGCGGATGCCCGCGCTGATACGTGACCTCGCCGACCGGGTCGATCTGGCCGATATCGCGGTGAGCAGGCGGTATCGCCTGGACCTCGGCGATTCGGCCTGGGGAGCGGTCTACCTGCAGGGCGTCAACGAGCAGACCCACGGCATCGCCGATTCGCTGATCAGCGTGCTCGCCCATCGATCGCAGGACATCGTCGACGACCTGCTCGACCGGCGCGATCTCGCGGAGGCGAAGACGGCGGGATGAAGATCCGCATGCTGGACCGTGCGAACCTGACCAAGGAATCCGGTCTGGCTTCCGAGCGGGCACCCGAGGCGCGTCATGATACTGCCCGCGCACCGCGAATGCCTGTGACCGAACCGGCCCGCCTCATGCCGCCGTCTGGCTCGTGGGGAGCCTTCGTCGCGGTGGCCTGCGGCGCATGTGCTGTGTTGTGCGCCGCGATCTGGATATCAACCGACCTGCACCCCGATCCGGCTCTACACAACGCCGCGCTGTTCGTCCATCTGGCCTCCCTCGTTCTCGGATTCGGCGCAGTGCTGGTCGCCGATTACCTCATTGCTGTCTGGCTGGTCGGACGTTCCACGTTCGCCGAAGCCGTCTCCGGCGTTGATCGGCTGCACCTGCTGGTCTGGACGGGGCTCATCGGCATGGTTGTCAGCGGCGCACTGCTGGAGCCGAACCTGGCCACCGTGCTGACCCGCGCGAAGCTGGTCCTCGTGCTGCTTCTCACCCTCAACGGACTGCAGGCGATGATTCTCAACAAACGCATGAAGGCTTCGACGGATGCGCTGAGCGCGCGCCTGTTCGCCTGGGGCGCCGTGACAACCGTGGTCTCTCAAGGGTGCTGGTGGGGTGCGATGTGGATCGGATTCTGGACCGCGACCCACAGGCACTGACCCGATGGCCGACTGGAGGACGAAATTGTGAGTACAGGGGTCCGGGTCCCGCCTGCCCTGGGCGGCGAGACCTTTCGCGAGGCCATGTCGTTCCTCGCAGCGCCGTTGACCATCGTCACCACCCGGGATCAGGAGGGTCGCCCGTGGGGGTTCACCGCCAGTTCGGTCACCTCGGTGTCGCTTGAACCACCGCTTGTTCTCGTCGGGATATCGCATACCTCCAGTTGCTTCCCGGTGTTCTCCGAGGCGTCCGAGTTCGTGATCAACGTGCTCGGGCGCGACAACCGCGAGCTGGCGCGGCGGTTCGCCGCCAGAGGTATGGACCGGTTCGTCGGAGTGCGGTTCGACGATTGGCCGAACTCGGACCTTCCGTC
>NZ_CAUVXI010000145.1:0-3805 GCF_963555845.1 Protofrankia sp. Cas8
GCCCTCACCATCTCCCGGCGGTTGGCGGAGGCCGACCCGGTCAATGTCGGTAAGCAGCGCGACGTCGTGATCTCACTCCTCCAGCTCGGCCAACTCCTATCCGGCACGGGCGACCGCGAACGCGGCCAGGCGCTACTGAACGAGGCGATAGAGATTGCGCGACAGATCGGCCTCGACCTCGGTCTTCCCGAGGACACGGCCCACAGTAATCAGCCGGATCGGCGCCGACGTTGGCCTTTTGGCCGGCGTAGACCATAGCAATCAAGAAGATGTTTCGGGTGGGTGGCTAACCAAGGTAGGGATCGGTCGCGGTGAGAGCGTGGTTGAGCCGGAGCATGATCGCGGGGTGGATTGTGAATCCGGCGATATCTGCTGGTTCTACCCAGAGGACTTCGGATGCCTCGTCGGTTGTGGTGAGGTTGCCGCCAGTCGGAATGGCGCGGAAGCAGATGTTGATGGGTTGGCGGACTTCGCCGTCCGAATATCGGATAACGTGCCTGGGGTCGCTGAAGATGCCGACGAGGCCGGTGATATCGATGTCCAGGCCGGTCTCCTCGCGTGTCTCGCGGACGGCAGCGGCGGCAACGGTCTCGTTCTTCTTCACGCCACCCGTCGGTATTGTCCAGAGGCCGTTGTCCGGGCGTCGCAGGAGGAGGACGCCGCCTGTGTCGTTGCGAACAAAGGCGCTTGCGGACGCCTTTCGGCTTGTTGGCCTGGGCGCTGCCGGGTCGTCCCAGTAGTCGACGCGGCTGGGTTCGGTTTTCTGCTTCCTGTCGCTCACGATGCCCTCTTCTCAGTGGGCAGTGCGTCGCCCGACGGGCGCGCGGACGCCCATACCCGCTCGAAGGATTCGAGATAGGTGTGGAAGAAAGCGCCGTCGACCCGGCGCAGCTGTAGGCACGGCGTATAGGCGGCAAGAATACCGTACACGTGGGTATTGACAATCATTTCGTCGTCGAAGCGATAGATGGAATTGTACAGCGGGGTGTCGTGGAGTCGGATCTGGACGAGGTCCGTGACGACCCGGTAATGGTTGAGGACGGCGTGCACTCGGCCGGTGACACCGCCGCCGATCTGGTGTTCGTCGTCGCGGGCTGCGAGTTGCTTGCCGCTCGGGTCGCCGAGCAACAGACGGACCCTGACGCCCGCTTCGGCCTTCTCGCGGATGGTGGGAATCCACTCCGGGTGTTCTTCGGTGAGGAACAGGCCGGCAAAGGCCAGAAGATCAACACTGCGTTCGGCCTGGCGAAGCAGGTCGGTCCACAGATGGTGGGGTACGTCGCTACGGCGCGGGTAGGCGGCGACAAGCTCGACACCGGCGAGAGCACTGCGGTCGGTGGCCTCGGGCCACAGGTAGCTCTCGTCCTCGCCCAGGAGTTTCGCCACGCGGAACCGGGTGCGCGGGTAGGGGATGCCGCGCCCGGACAGCCACCGTTCGACCGATTTCGCGCTGACCTGGGCGGCTTCAGCCAATGACTCGGCGTCGAGGCCCGCTTTCAGCATCGCGCGTCTGAGCCGCTCGTTGACCATGCAGTCCAGGTTGCCATCGAGGAGCAACTAGAGACAACGACTGGCGCGAAGATGTCTGAAGATGTCTGGCCGTGTAGTAGCGATGGATCGATCACACAATGCAGTCTTCTGTCTACCGGTTCTCCCCAGACCGACGGCAAACCCGCGGCTGACGCCGTTCGACGGGGAAACTCGCCGCAGCGTGACCGAGATCGTGCTCGCATTCGAGAGCGCGGAGGCGGCGGACAGGTTCGCCCGCAGCTCCGGGATCGGCGACTACGCGATCGGGCCTGTCGGGTTCGCGGTGAGCGTGGCGGCTCCGGCTGTCCGCTGGCGGGGCGACACCCGATGAGCGGAGACGGCCAGCCCAGCGCGCACCGGCGATATGCGCTGGCGCTGCTGGCGGCGGACGAGGCCTATGATCGTAACCTGCAGGGTGAGCCCGTGCTGTTCGTCTCCGATCTTCGTCGGGGTCTGCTGGCGGTGCTGGCGTTGACGCCCGAGGCGCTGCTTCGATCCGGCGACGGCGTGACCGAGGGTGAGGCGCTGGCGTTCCTCGCGGGTCAGCGTGCGGCGTTGGACGCGGCTCATACGGCGCTGGCGGCGCAATGGCAGTCCCACAGGTTGCGCCGCCGTGTGCCCCGGGCCACCGCGGCCGACACGGTCGAACCGGGGCGTCTGGTGGTTGTGGACGGTGATGGCGCGGTTGCTATTGGCCAGCGCGGAGCCGGCTGCGCCGGTTGTGCGGCAGGCGGCATGTCGACCATTCCTCTCCACCCATCTTCGATCATCGTAGCTCGCGGGCCGCTCGTCATCCCGGGGGTGACGCGCGATCTTTCGAGGTTTGTGCGATCAACAAGGCCGTTTCCGGCGTACAAACCTCGAAAGATCGCCGGTGGTCGGTGGTCGGTGGTCGGTGGTCGGTGGTCGGTGGCCGGTGGTCGGTGGCCGGTGGCCGGCCAGTCCGCCGCCGGGCCAGGCGCGGTAGGGCCGTGAGCGGTGAGGCCAGCCAGTAGGGCCCCTGCGGGGCGCGGAGGTTGTCCGAGCACCGGATGTGCCGATTCAGGTGACAGATACCCCGTGTTAGGTGAACACTCATCCGCGGTATGAGTGCAGGTCAGGGGCTTTTTGCCCGAATATGGGGGGCGTTCGTGGATCATGAGCTTGCGACTGCGGTTTCTCTGCTACATAGGGTAACGATGGAGGATGCTGGTGCGGTCCGGGCGGCGTCGGGCCGGCTCCTGCTGGAGCGGCCCGCCGATGCCGATGCTGATGTCCTGGCCGGGATCGAGATCGAGGACCGGGTGGTCCCCGGCCCGCCGGGAGCGCCGGACGTCGCGGTCCGCATCTACCGGCCCAAGGGACCCGGTGCGCCGTGGCCCGCTTTGCTGTGGATCAACGGCGGTGGGTTTGCAAGGGGTGGCGCGGGGGGCGGCATCGAAACGGCCCACCCGGACGTCGTGCGGATCTGTGCCAGGGCCGGGGCGGTCGTGGTGGCGCCGAGGTACCGGCTGGCTCCGCAGAACCCGTTCCCGGCGGGTCTTGAGGACTGTTACGCCACCTTGCTGTGGCTGGTCGACCAGGCCGAGGTTCTCGGCATCGACCGCGACCGGGTGGTCGTCGGCGGCGCGAGCGCCGGTGGGGGGCTGGCCGCAGGCCTGGCGCTGCTCGCCCGGGACAGGGGCGGCCCGTCCCTGCGCTACCAGCTCCTGGTGATTCCCGAGCTGGACGACCGGCTGGACACCCCATCCATGATCGAATTCATTGACGCGCCCTTGTGGAACCGGCCGGACGCCATGCTGAGCTGGCGCCACTACCTGGGGCGTTCGGGTGACGCCGCACCCGGCGACGACGTGTCGCCGTACGCGGCGCCGGCCCGCGCCACCGACCTCACCGGCCTGCCACCCGCCTATGTCTCGACCGCCGAGTTCGACCCGCTGCGCGACGAGGGGATCGAATACGCCCTGGCCCTGCTGCGGGCGGGCGTGTCGGTTGAGCTGCACCAGTTCCCGGGGACGTTCCACGGGCCGAACCTGGGGCGTACGGAAGCGGTGTCCAGACGGCAGGAGCGGGAGATCCTCGACGTCCTGCGCCGCGCCCTGCACCCCGTGCGGGTCTGACCGTCGTAGCCGAACCATGATCGTGTGCACCCGTGTGCCGACCCGGCGGTGCGTGGGCCGCCAGCGTGTGCGCTCTTACCCGGCTGGCCGCAACCGCTCGCATGGACCGTGGTCACGAGTGGAAGGTTGACATCCCAGAAAGCTGCAAATCGGACGTGAGATGTACGTCTACCCTG
>NZ_CAUVXI010000145.1:4200-14694 GCF_963555845.1 Protofrankia sp. Cas8
CTCGTACGCAGGCAACGGCGGTGGCGGTCGTACGCGACTTCCCCCGGGGTCTGGGCCGGGGCCGCCGGGGTCAGAGCCGGGGCCAGAGCCGCCGAGGCCGGGGCCGATGCCGGGGCCGATGCCGGGGTCAGTCCTCGGGGATCTCTTCCCACCACTGGCACCACCAGTCGCCGCCGACCAGGATGCGCAGCTTCGGGTGCCAGCAGTAGGTGATGTCCCTGTCGCCGTCGAGGTAGTACAGGCAGTTGTCGCACCGCTCGTCGCCGTTGGGCTTGCCGCGCAGGATTGCGTCCTCAGCGAGGTGGCCGAGCTTCACGCTCAGCTCCTCGTCGATCGGCTTCGGCTCCGGCGCGCCGACATCGTAGACGGGTGTGGTCTCGCTCACCTGGCTGCCTCCGGGCTGGGGTCTCTGGCTGGCGTCTTCGGCTGGCGTCTTCGGCTGGGGCCTTCGGCTGGGGTCGCCAGGACGGGGTCTCCAAGGACGCGCGGAAAGCCTATCCGCGACGTCGTCGCGCGTGCTTCGGGGCACATCGGGCGAGCGGCAGCCTGTACCGTCGATGGGTGCGTATCGCCAGGTTCACCGACGGGACGGAACCGGCCTTCGGGATCGTGGAAGGTGCCCTCGAGCGGGGTGAGGCCACGGTGGCCACGATCACCCCCCATCCCTTCGGTGCGTTCAGCTTCACCGGCGCGCGGCACGTGCTCGGCGACGTGCGGCTGCTGGCGCCGGTGCTGCCGAGCAAGGTGCTGTGCGTCGGCAAGAACTATGCCGACCATGCCCGGGAGATGGGCGGCGACGCCTCGCCGCAGAGCCCGTTGCTCTTCCTGAAGCCCTCGACGAGCGTGATCGGCCCCGGTGACCCGATCGTCCTTCCCCCCGACAGCGAGCGGGTCGACTACGAAGGTGAGCTTGCGATCGTCGTCGGGCGTCTGTGCCGGGATGTCCCTGTGGAGCGGGCTCTGGACGTCGTCCTCGGGTTCACCTGCGCGAACGACGTCACCGCCCGTGATCAGCAGCAGGCCGACGGTCAGTGGACCCGGGCCAAGGGGCATGACACCTTCTGCCCGGTCGGGCCGTGGATCGAGACCGATCTCGACCCGTCCGACCTGGCCATCCGCACCACCCTCGACGGCGAACTCCGGCAGGACTCCCGGACGAAGTCGCTGCTGCACGACGTCGCGTCACTGATCGCGTACATGTCGGCGGCGATGACGTTGCTGCCAGGTGACCTCCTGCTGACCGGAACGCCGGCCGGGGTGGGCCCGATGAGCCCCGGGCGGACCGTGGCCGTCACGGTCGAGGGGATCGGCACCCTCGCCAACCCGGTGACGTCCCGCTGACACCGGCTCCCGGTCCCGGCGGTTGGTCTCGGACACGCGGGCGGGCACAGGTCCCGGCCGCTCCCCGGCTGGATGCGGTACAGTAGGCCTCGCCCGCAAGGGCAACCTTGGGGTATGGGGTAATTGGCAGCCCAACGGATTCTGGTTCCGTTAGTCTAGGTTCGAGTCCTGGTACCCCAGCGTCAGACTTTCTGCGCTGCGAAGTACAGTGTGTCTGAAGTACAGTGTGTCCGGAGTAAGAGGTGTTTGAAGTCACGAACAGCTGGCCCCGTCGTCTAGTGGCCTAGGACGCCGCCCTCTCAAGGCGGTAGCGCCGGTTCGAATCCGGTCGGGGCTACACCCGCACGACCTGCACAGAAGGCTCCCTGACCAGGGCAAACCCGGTCAGGGAGCCTTCGTCGTCGTGTCCGGCCCAGGCCGGCCCAGGCCGGCCCAAGTCCGGCCATCCACGGTGTCCACCGGTTGGTCACGCCGAATACGCGTCGACCTTTTCTGCTACTCGCGGTGGTCGCCAGGTCGATGATGCGCCCGGGGCGTACCGAAGATCGGCGCGAGTTTGTCGCTGTGTACGGTTAACGCCCCGAAAAGCGTACGCAACAACAAACTCGCGCCGATCATGACCTGGACGGGACGATCATGACCTGGACGGACGGTTGCGGGCGGGAGCCTTTACCGGCTTGGCATCATCGGATGACCGTGAGCCGGGGCATGGACGCGGGGTGGCGTGCCATGGCGCACTCCCGGCACCCGCAGGAGCTCGGGCCGCTGCGTCCGTGCACGATTTCGTCCAGCTGGCTGGTGGCGACGAGCCGCAGCCGCGGGCCGGTGGCCTCGGCCGGGGCGTTCGCAAGGGCGCCCGGTTGGGTGACGGTGACGGTGACGGGCATGAGGGCGCTGGCCGGGCCGGAGCAGGTCAGGTCCGGGGTGAGGGCAGTCAGGGGGGTCGCGGTCAGGGTCACGGGGGGCACGGTGTCCTCCTCCTGGGTGGCCGTCCGAAGGCCACCTTGCGGACCACAGGGTGTCGAAGCGGGAGCCTACGGCGCCATCGCCTCTTTGAGCCTGTTACTGCCTGGTAAAGATGGTCTAGTCACGGGTGGGCATGCTTGCCATGTCACACCATCCTTGACGGCCATGGTGCGCCTGGTGTCGATCGGTAGAGGATGACTCGGATGTCCTCCGCGGCCCCTATTCCCGACCGGGCCCGGCGCCGCCACGGCAGTGCGCGCGCCGGCCGCCTCCGCCATACCGAGCGGACGCCTCCCGGCCATCGACCCGCCGCCGAGTTCATGCTTCCTGCAGAGAAGCTCGGCGGGCAGACCTTGCGCTGGGTTCCGCACGGGCGGGGCCTGCCCACAGAGGACTGGGTCGCCCGCCACCGACTGCTGGTCTGGATCCTTGCCATCCATCTGCCGATCATCGTCGGCTGTGCCTCATATGAGAAGTTCGGTGTCTGGCAGGGGCTCGTGTCGGCCGGCCCGGCGGCGCTGCTGCTCGGCGCGGCCGCACTGCCGGGTATCCGCCGGTTGCGCGCGCTGGCCACCAGCCTCGGCCTGCTGTGCAGCTCGGTGGTGCTGGTCCACATCTCGCATGGACAGTCCGAAATGCACTACCACTTTTTCGTGGTCGTCGCGTTGATAGCCCTATACGAGGACTGGGCGGTCTATCTGCTGGCAATCGCGTTCGTGTTCCTCGCCAACGGCGCGGTCGGCGACCAGATCATCTCCTATCGGCATGCAGACTCCCCGTGGACCTTCGCCGCGATCAGCGCCGCATTCATCTGCGCGTTGGCGGGCGCTCAAGTGATCTTCTGGTATTTCAACGAGCAGTCCCGGCGCCGGGCCGAGCACTATCGGGCGCAGCTCTACGAGGGTCAGCAGAGCCTGATGGCTCGTCTGGAGGAGACTGACCGCATCCGAAGCGATCTTGTTGCGACGGTCTCCCACGAGTTTCGGACGCCCCTGACCGGCATCCGCGGAACCCTGCTCACGATCAAACGTCGGCGTGACCGGATGTCGCCGGCGCAGCTCGACGACATGCTCGACTCGGCTGTCAACTACTCCGACCGGCTGTCCCGGTTGCTGGAGAACATGCTCACCGCGGCAACCGCGACCGGCACGGAGGAGAACACCGTCGCGGACCTTCCCGAGGTCGTGAACGAAGTGCTGGCGACGCTGGCCTACTCACCGACCACCGCGGCGAACGTCAGCGTCGACCTGCCGCCCCAGCTGTCGGTGCGCATGGCCCGCCAGGCGTTGCACCAGGTGGTCGCCAACCTGGTCGACAACGCGCTGGTGCACTCCTGGCCCGGAGCGCCCGTCCGGCTCATCGCGGGTCGGGTCGGCGATGAGGTGGTACTGCGGGTCCGCAACCCCGGTCCCGACCTCGACCCGGCCACGATCCGCCAGCTCTTCGAGCCGTTCACCCAACGGGACGGGACGGCGACCCGTGAGATCGACGGCGCCGGAATGGGCCTCTACGTCGTCCGGCGGCTGGTCGAGGTCCACGGGGGACGGTTGCGCATGGCCTCCGAGGATGGGGAGATCATCGTCGAGGTCGACATGTGGGCGGCGCTGCCGCGGTCATCGACCGCGGCGTCGCAGTCGGGACCGGGTACCCAGCCGGGTTTCGGCAGTGGCGGCGGTAACGGCAGTGGCGGCAGTAACGGTAGTGGTAGCGGTAACGGCAGTGGTAGCGGTAACGGCAGTGGCGGCGGTAGCGCTGGTCGGGCAGCGCTCGCCGGTGGCGGTCGGGCGGCGCTGGGTGGTCCGCAACACACCCTGCCAGTGCCGCGGGGCCTGGACGGGGAGTCACGGCCCGGATTTGCGACCGCGCCGGTCCGGCCGAGCCGCTCGCTACCGATCGACCGGTCCGGATGATCAGCAGCTGGCCGTCTGCAGTCGCAGGTTGACAAATTGCTTCAGGCTGTAACTAGTGTCCTCAGGCGGCGACTGGAGGACCACGGTACCGACCCTGATCGACTTCAGGCACTCGTACGTGTACGAGATGTTGGTAAACCCGATCGTCTGGAGAGTATCCACGGCGTCACGGAGCATCATCCCTACAACGATGGGAACGGTCGCGCAGTCGGCGGCCTGCAGTTTCAGGCTCACCGGGGAGGTCGTGGCGATCCGACTACCCGCAGACGGCTCCTGGCTCACCACGTTGTCGATGTTGGGTGACCGGTAGCAGTCGTACTGGTGAGGGATGTTGGTGAAGCCGGCCTTTCGCAGCGCCGCCGAGGCATCGGCCAGCACCATGTTGCGCACGTCCGGCACTGGCGCGCGTGGGGGGTCCGCCGGCGACGGTGACGGCGTCAGCGTCAGCGTCGGGTCCGCGGAGGCCGCACCGGCTGGCAGCGCGGCTGCGGAAGCCACCACGGAAGCCACCACGGACGGCACCACGGATGCCGCCGTGGACGCCGGCCCGGCCGGGCCACGATCGTCCCCGCCGAGGCCGGCGGCAAGCGTCCACGAGCAGAGGCCCACGAGCACGGCCCCTACGACACCCGCCGTGAGCAGCGCGCGGCCGCGTCCGAACCTCGTACTGCGGCCATCCGTCCACGCGACCGCGACGGGCACCGGCCGCGGCGCCCGCCTGCCAGCCATCCGGACGGGTTCGGATTCGTACCCGTCGGTCAGGTGGATGGCGGTCGAAGGCAGCTCGGGGATGAATGGTTTCGCCCGGTGTGCCCGGCCCGTCGGCGCCGGGGCCAGCGCCGGGGCCAGCGCCGTGGCCAGCGCCAGGGCCGTGGCCAGCGTCGAGCGTGCGGCCAGTGCGTCGGCGGGCCGGTCCGCCGGCCGCTTGGCGAGCAGCTCGCGCAGCGCATCCCACAGCGGCTCGGCGAGACCCTCGATCGGTGGCGGAGGGTCGAACGCGTGCGCCCGGATCATGGCGATCGGGTTCGGCGCGGCAAACGGGGGCCGGCCGGCGAGCAGTTCGTACAGGACGACGCCGGCACTGTAGAGGTCCGCGGCGGGCCCTGCCGGCCTGTCGGTGGCGAGTTCCGGCGCCATGTACATGGGCGTGCCGATCGTCACGCTGAGCCCGGCCGCCGACCGTCCCTGGGTGAGCCGGGCGATCCCGAAGTCGGTCAGCATCGCCCAGGGGGTATCCCGGCCGGTCGTGTCGAGGAGAATGTTCGCGGGCTTGACGTCCTGGTGGACGACACCGGCCCGGTGTGCCACCGCCAGGGCCGACAGGACCTGCGCAATCAGATCGACCGCTTGCGCCTGCGGGAGCCGACCGCGCTCGCGCAGGTAGCCGCGCAGGTCCCCACCGTCGACGAGGTCCATCACGATCGCGAAGGTGCCGCCCTCGGCCACGACGTCGCGGACCTTCACCAGGTGCGGGTCGTCCAGAGCCAACAGCACCCTGCGTTCGCGCAGAAAGCGGTCGATGAAGTCCGGGTCCTCGGCCAGCTCGGGGCGTAGCACCTTGACTGCGACCGGCCCCTGGTCACCGGTGCCGTCGTCGAATCGCTCACCCCGCCACACCTCGCCGCCGGCGCCCCGTCCCAGCGGTTCGTGCAGGACGTACCGAGAACCCAGTCGTCGCATCGCCTGTATTCCCCCTTATGGGCATATACGCCGATGACGTGACCCTACGTCGCGCCTGCCGTTGCGCGAGGGAGAATGGTCGATTTCCGCCATCACGTGGGAGCGGACCGTGGTGGTGGCTACCCGACGCATCCTTGTGGCGCAGCAAAAGGGGTACTCTGCGCCACCAGTCACGTGATGGAGGGGAACACGTGTCCGCAGGTGACAGTGGCTATGGCGAGCGTGGCTATGGCGAGCGTGGCCGGATGAGTCCAGTTGACCGCTCGGCTTTTGAAGCACTCGGGACGATCAGAACGTATCGAAATGGTGACATCCTGTTGCGAGAAGGTGATCGCGCCGACCTGACAATGGTGATTCGATCGGGGCGGGTGAAGATTGTGACCGTCACTGAAAGTGGCTACGAGACGCTGCTTGCTCACCGTGGCCCCGGTGACCTGATCGGCGAAATGGCGGTCATCGACGGCGAGACCCGCTCGGCGTCGGTGGTGGCGCTGGAGGACGTCGAGGTCGGGGTGGTGTCCGCTGAGACCTTCAGGGCCTTTGTAGATGATCATCCCGAGGTGGCGCGTGTCATGGTGGGCTCGATCGCCCAGCGGCTGCGGGAGTCCGACCGCCGGCGCTCGGAGCTGGGTGCCTATCCGACCGCCGTCCGGCTGGCCCGCCACCTCCTGGAGCTTGCGCAGCGGTACGGGCAGGCCCAGCCCGACGGCGGTGTGGCGATCACGCTGCGACCGACCCACCATGACCTCGCGGCTGCGATCGGCGCGTCCCGCGAGTCGGTCGGCCGGGACCTCAGCGCCTTCCGTTCCCAGGGAATGATCAGCAACAGGGGGCGGACGATCGTGGTCTCGAAGGTCGAGGAGCTGCGCGCGTTCGCGTACGGCGAAACAACACTCCGCTAAATGTGACCGATGACGTCGAACGCGCGCCAGCGGCCCACTACGACGGTCATGGACGACGGCTACCACTACTGAGACCTTACCGACGATCTTTTTCGACGGTCGCCGACGTCCCGAGCGCTTCGTGCGCAGTATCCGTCCAGGACCGCGGTCGTGTCCACCGACGCGACCTTCAGGAAAGGCCGTACCGCGTGTTCGACGAACCTGTATCGCGCCGCATC
Source organism: Protofrankia sp. Cas8 (assembly GCF_963555845.1). Classification (NCBI taxonomy): domain Bacteria; kingdom Bacillati; phylum Actinomycetota; class Actinomycetes; order Frankiales; family Frankiaceae; genus Protofrankia; species Protofrankia sp. Cas8. Next base: position 11,218 of record NZ_CAUVXI010000145.1, read on the forward strand.
GTGGTGGGCGACATCGAAGGTTGGAGCTCCCGCGACAGCCAGACGCAGAAGGACCTGCGGCGCCGGCTGCGTGAGGTTCTCAACCGGGCGTTCACCGAGTCGCAGTTGCCGTGGCGGGAATGGGCCGACGTCGCGGTCAGCGCGGCGGACCGGGGCGACGGACTGCTGATAATGATCCCGCCTGACGTGTCCATCGTCCGGCTGCTCGATCCGTTCGTCGACCGCCTCGCGGTGGCACTACGGCATGACCGCCTCCTGCACAGCGACTGGGCGCGGATGCGGCTGCGGCTGGCGATCCACGACGGTGAGGTGCTGCCCGAAGGTTCCGGCTGGGCAGGCCACGATGTGATCGAGGCGTGCCGCCTGGTCGACGCCGAGCCGCTGCGCCAGGCGCTGCGCGACGAACCCGAGGCCGACCTGGCCGTCATCGTCTCCGAACGCGTTCACCGCGCGGCCGTCCGTGACGGCTATGGAAATATCCGACCCGAGACGTTCACCGAGGTCGATGTCGTGGTCAAGACCTACCAGGCCCGCGCGTGGGTTCACGTCCCCGGAATCGGCATCGCGCAGCCGAGCAGCCCCCGCAAGGAACCGGCCGCGGTGAACAGAACCCACCAGGATGGTTCACGAAAGGAACCCGGCATGCCTCCCGACGACGAAGACGACCACACGGAAGATGACTACCCGGACCCAACCGACAACGCTGTGAGTTATGGCACGCAGTTCAAAGACTCGTCCATCCAGCTGACAGTCAGCGGCGGCAATGTGATTTTGGGCGGAAGGCAGGGCCGCGTCGTGGAGCGGGACAACCAGGAAAACCACGGCGGCAGAGTCGGTTAGCCGCGACCGAACTCTTTGTGGTGTCGGCGGCCTTGACAGAGGAGACCAGTGGCCGAGGACGATGCGAGACGACCGAAGGCCGACGCCGGTGGGCGGAGCGGGCAGGACGCGGCGCCCGGCGGGCACCGGGCGCCTGCCGGGGGCGATGAGGGACGTCGGCCTCAGCCGGACAAACAAGCCCGCAACCAGGGCGGGGACACGCCGGCGGCCGACCCGCCCAAGGTGGACGGGGCGCGCCGGGATCCGGAGAAACGCCTTCGAGAATTCGCCAAAGACGGCGGACGGTCCCAGTTCGCTCCACAGCTGGGTGCCGAACTCAACAACAGCTACCTACAGCTTGTCGTCAACGGCGGCAATGTGGTGTTCGGCGGCCGGCAGGGCAGCGTTGGTAGTGGAGTGGGTGCGTTTGCGGGCCAGTTCGGCGGCCAGGCGACATTCGAGCCCGGCCCGGTGACCGCCGATGAGCTCGCGGGCATCGTGGGCGCCTACGCGCGACCCGAGCGTTTCGCCGATATCGTGCGCGTGCTGACCGATCGCCATGTCGCCGTGGTGCAGGCGCCGACGGGCTGGGGACGCACCGCCGCCGCGCTCAATGCGCTTCACGCGGTCGCGCACACGGAGATGGCTCGACGGGCGGGCGAAAAACCCACGTCGGATCCGGAGTACCGACGGCTGGAACCGGACACCGAACTTCGCCATCTTGATCCTGAAACTTTCGCCGCGGACACCGGGCATGTACTGGACCCGGACATCCTGGTGGGCACCGCGGGACTACGCAGTCACCATTTGGAACGGTTGGCGCGCGGCCTGCGGCAGAAGAACGCGTGGCTCGTGGTCGTGGCCGATGATCGTACCGATTTCGGGGATCCGCTGACCGGGTTCCGGGTCGACTGCGGCCCACCCCCTGACTCGGTGGAGGTCGTGGCGGCGCATTATGCACGCGTTTCCGATCTGTCGATGTCGGAATGCCGGTCGCGGCTGGCGGAATACGGCGAGATCGACATGTTCGTCACGGCGATCTGCCGGGACGGTCATTCGGCCAGCGGACTCGCCATGCTCGGCGAACGCCTTGCTATGGATAAATCGGGACCGGAGATCCAGGCCTGGGTGAACGGTTTGGTCTCGACCCGTTTCGTCGAGTGGGCCCGCGGATATGACTCGCTTGAGCAACGGGCCTTGTTGCTCACTCTGGGCGTGCTGATCAATGTTCCGTATTCAGCTGTTTCCCGGGCCGCGCTCGACCTGGAAAAGCGGCTGCTCTCCCGGGTACGGGCCGCAGACCGCCCGCGGCGAGCGCTGTTCCCGCCGGACCGCAGCATCCGGCTCGCGGATGCCCGGGCGGAGATCGTGAACGAGCTCCGTCCGACGTACTACGGACCTGCACAGGTTGAGGTCGTGAGGTTCCGTGACCCGACGTACCCGGCCCGGGTCCTGGACTGGGTCTGGCATGAACAGGATGTCCTGCATCCAGCGTTCCTGGAATGGCTGTGCCATCTGGCCGGCGATTCGGATCCGGTTGTCCGCGCGCGGGTGGCGACCGCTATCGGGCTCCTTTCCACCTGGTCGTTCGAGGAGATCCGGCGTGAGGTTCTCCTTCCGCTGGCGGACACATGTCGGACCGAGGAGATCGAGACAGCAGCACTGGCGCTCCGGGTTCCCGCCATATCCAGAGCTTTTCTTCCGTTGGTCGTGGAAATGCTTGCCGACTGGGGCGACTGGACCAGCTGGCTCGACGACGCCGATCGACCCGGACGCCTGTGGGCCGCCATGCGGGCGTGGGGCTCCGGGGTTGGTCCGCTTGACCCGGAGCGCGCTCTGCGCCGGCTGCGTGAGCTTGCGGATATTGACGGTCCGGTGGATTTGGACACCGTCGTCTCAATGCTTACGATCAGTAAAAGCGTTTTGGAGCTGTTCGACCACAAGATGCCGGACGACAACGCCACCACCATTCTGACGAGGCAGATACGGGTTTTGAAGGAACTGCGCATCTGGACGGATGACGGCGAGCCGATCAGTCGCCGCCGGGTGGGCGCACTGTCCTTCATTCAGCTTCTCCTCGATCTGGATACACCGCGGGATCCGGCAGATCCGTGGGCACCTACCCGGCCGCTGCTGTTGATGATGTCGGAACAGCATCAGGAGATCCTGCAGCGGGTCGGATTGTTGTGGCATCGGGCGTTCAACACCAGTTATCTACGGTCGGCATCGATGGAATCGCTCCGGTATCTGGTGGGGCGGGCGGACCGTAATCCAGTGATCCAACCAGGGCTGGTGGAAGCCGTTGGCGCGTCTGTCCGTACCTTCGAGGACCTCGACCGTATGGGCGGTTCCCTTCAGATCTGGCAGAAGAAATATCCGCGGCCGGTAGGCGCGTTGCTGGCCAAACTTGAGGAGATCAAAGCCAGTGAGCGATGACGTGCGGAACGGTGCCGAAGGAGCTCCGGTGGCCGGCGACCCCGGCGACCCGACCCCATTGGTCGTGCCCTACGGTGACAAGGCGGATGGCCGGCTGGGGAAGTTCAAATCCGCGACCGGATCGGAACGATTCAGAATCGTCTACGTGAACCGCCACGGGCGGGAGCCTAGGCTCGACGATCATATGACCCGCGGCCGGCAGGCCCGTAGCCACCATTATGC
>NZ_CAUVXI010000146.1:0-814 GCF_963555845.1 Protofrankia sp. Cas8
TATTGCCAGGCGCTCTTAGGTCGCATCCGTGGGGCGTATCAGCATGCACGTGCTGGTTCCGTGGGCTATCAGCCTGCCGGCGGGGTCGAGCACGCGTGCCTCCGCGAGCGCGGTGCGCTTCCCGATGTTGATCGTCCGGCCTTCGCAGGTGAGCTGATCGCCGTCAAGTTTCACCGGACGAATAAAGTTGACCTTGAGCTCGAGCGTGGTGTAAAGGACTCCATCGGCGAGCTCGGTGAAGATCGCGCTTCCCATGGCGGTGTCCATGAGGGTCGCCAGAACACCGCCGTGCACGGTGTATATGGCGTTGGCCGTAGCCGGTGAGGGTGTGAGTGTGTACACCGTCCGGCCCTTCTCCACCGACTCGAGTGTTATACCCAGTGAGTGGCCGACCCCGATCCCGGCCGCCATTCCGTGCGCCAGCAGTTCCCGCAGTTCGCGTATACGGTTCAGCGCCGGGTATTCCTCTTTCGCACCGTTCACCTGCACGGGTTCCGCCTCCTTCGGATCGACTCCGGCCGACTGTCCATTCTCACCGGATTGTACGAGGGAATCGTTGAGTCGGAGCTCCGTGACGATGGCCGGGTGGTGAACAAAACAGCGATCTCATCGATGATCTTGCTGGACAAGCTGTCGATCACCAATCTGTACCTGGGGGGCAATCCGACGGTCTGGTTACGCCCGGGGATCCCGCACGACGGCTATCTGGGTGAGTTCCTCATGCGGACGAAGGGAATGATCCGTTCGGGCGTGTGACCGGCCCCCGCTGGTGTCGTCTCTGCTGCGCGAGCACGTCGCTCGCGCAGCACAATGG
>NZ_CAUVXI010000146.1:909-3120 GCF_963555845.1 Protofrankia sp. Cas8
TCAGCATGGCGCCGGCAAGTGCACCGGCGGCGGCGACGGTGAAGGTGCGGTACATCGAGGTGACGATGTTGCTTCGCTGGGGTGAGAGGAGACCGGCGAGAGCCACTCCGAAGACGGCTCCGAACTGCCGGAAGGTGTTCATGGTGCCGGCCGCGGTGCCGGCCAGATCAGCTGGTACCGCAGCCATCATCGCCTGGATCGCGACCACGCCGCTGGACAACGGAATACCGATACCAATCAGGACCAGTGCCCATCCATAGCTGAAGTAGCCGTTCCCCGTCTCCACCAGGGTGAGCCCGCCGAGTCCGAGCGTCACTAGGAGCAGGCCCAGGACCATGGTGGTGCGCGTGCCCAGGCGGCGGACCACGCCGGCGGCGCTCACCGCGCCAATGCCGAGGAAGCCGGTGAGTGCCAGGAACCGCACACCCGTTTCCAGGGGTGATAGGTGCAGGGAGTCCTGCAGGTACAGGGTGAGCAGGAACAGCACGGCATACAGACCGAACAGCCCGAGGAAGTTCACGGCGCATGCCACGGCCACGGCGGGGATCCGCAGCAGGCGTGGCGGCAGCATCGGTTGCCGGCAGCGGAGCTCCCACAGCGCGAAGAATGCCAAGGCGACGATACTGGCGCATGCGAGGCCGACGGTCATCGGCGAATGCCACCCGTAACCGCCTCCTTCGATCATCACGACCGTCAGCGCCCCAGTTCCGAGGATGAACAGCAGCTGCCCGACTGCATCCACCCGGCGGGTCGGTACGCGACCGGCGTCACCTCCGCCGGGTACGGTCTGGCCGGTTCCCGGCAGCGCTCCAGGGACTACGGCCTCCGGCAATGCGACAGAACCATGATCGCATCGCCTTTGGCCCTCTAGGGACCATGCCAGGCCCGCAAGTGCCGTGGCGCCAATCGGAAGGTTGATCCAGAACAGGCTCTCCCACCCGGCTGTCTGGACGAGCAGCCCACCTACGAGGGGCCCGAGTGCCAGCGCCACGCCTGCGGTGCCACCCCACACGCCGATGGCGCGACTCCGTTGTCTCGCGTCCGCGAAGAGCGCCGAGGTCACCGCCAGCGACAGGGGGACGACAGCAGCGGCGAACACGCCCTGGCCTGCGCGCGCAGCGATCAGCGCCGGCGGATTCGGGGCGAGTGCGCAGGCAACGGAGCATGCGCTGAATCCAGCGGTTCCAGCAAGCAGGACCGCCTTGCGGCCAAAACGATCACCAAGGGACCCTGCGGTGAGCAGCAGGCCCGCGAAGCCGAGAGTGTAGGCGTCCAGAAGCCACTGGGCGGCGGTCACCCCGGCGTGGAGGTCCGCGCGGATCGCCGGCACCGCTACCGGGGTGATACTGGTGTCCAGGTAGACCATGAAGGTCGCGACGCACACGAGCGCCAATCGGAACAACGGGCGCTCGCGGTTCACCGATAAAGCGGACATTTTATTTGATATCATGAAAAAACCTCTCTACCGGTGTCGGTCTCAGGATAGATACGACATGCTGGCGAGGTGCCGCGAAGTCCTGAATACGTTCGGGCGATCAGTCTCTCGTCGGGTGATGAAGAATGGTGTCCGTTCGTTCTGTCAGTGTAATCCAGAAGGGTGCGCCAAGGCACCGTATCTTGCCGGGCGGTAAACGTCGTGACAACGTTTCGATAACTATCTGTGAGGCGATTTCCGAGTGTCGGCCGTCATTGTTGATTGGTTTCGGCAATCGAACGATGAGAATGTCGAATTGGGGTTGACCTCATGATGACTTTTTCACACTCTTTGACGGTAGCCGCCCGCCGTATCTGATCACGCCTGCGTGTCTCCCGAGTGACCGTGATCGCGCCGCGCAGACCTGCGCAACGGCGTATGTTAATGAATCGTTCAGGAGAAACATATTGCCAGCGCCGACCCGTTCTTCAAGAATTAAAACCGACCTTCGAAACAGACACTGACATCGGAAGTCGTCGCCGCGAGTAGGTGGTTGAGATGCAGCAGTACAAGTCCGGAGAGGGCGTCGTGCTTCCCGCTGACCGGGGCCTGTCCTTACTGGTAGATGAAGGCGTCCGGATGAACCCGGACCGCTGCGTGCTCAGTCGGAAGACCGCTGCCGGTTGGCAGGATTTCACCTGCCGGCAGTTCGCCGGGTACGTCCAGGCCGTTGCCAAGGTGCTGTTGTCCCACGGCGTCGCGCACGGCGACCGCGTGGCCGTGCTGGGCCGAACCAG
>NZ_CAUVXI010000146.1:3671-14833 GCF_963555845.1 Protofrankia sp. Cas8
CTACGAGTGGGCGGTCGTCGATTTCGCGGTTCTCAGTATTGGTGCGGTCACGGTTCCGATCTACCCGACGGCTTCGGAACTGCAGATGCGGCATGTACTCACCGATTCCGGAGCAAGCTGGTGTTTTGTCGAGACCGAGGCCCAGCAGGCCCAGCTCCGTCAGATCGGCGGTAGTGGCCTGCGGGCCGATGTCTGGCTGCTGGAGACGGTCGAGGCCTGGCACGACGGCGATCAGGACGGGCCGTCAGCACTCCGGGGACTGCGGTCTCCGGGCGCGCCCTTTGACCCTCTAGACGCCGAGTACGACGATCGTCGTGGCAGGGTGCGTGCCGACGACCTTGCGACGATTGTGTACACCAGTGGTACCACCGGGGTACCCAAGGGATGCATGCTCACCCATCGCAACATGTACGCGTCCTCGGCCAACACGGTCGAGCACACCGGGCAATTGTTCCGCAGTGTGCGGGGAGAGCAGGCGACGACCCTGCTGGGCCTGCCGCTCTCGCACGTCTTCGGTCGGACCATCCTCATCGCCTGCCTGTACGCCGGCACCCGGACGGGACTTCTGCCGGGCGTGCCGGAGCTGATCGCCGAGTTCCCGACGTTCCGGCCCACGTTCCTCGCGCTCGTCCCGTACGCGCTGGAAAAGATCCGCAAGCGGGTCCGTGAACCGGCGGCAGGCGGTGTCGGGGTGGTCGACGCGGCGGCGGAGCGGATCGCGATCGAATTCGGGCTCGCCAGGGCACGCGGGCTCGCGGGCCAAAGGGCGCGCGATGATCGTCAGATCGCGCGCCCGGAGGCCGACGTCCCCGGATCGTTTGCCGTGGATGCACAGCTGCGGGACGCCCACGCCGCGTTCGACGAGAAGATCTACAGCCGGGTGCGGGAGTCCTTCGGCGGTCGTTTCGAATATGTGATCTCCGGTGGCGCGTCGCTCGACGACACGACCGCGGCGTTCTACGGCGGCCTGGGGGTGGAGATCCTCAACTGCTATGGGCTGACCGAATCGGCCACGGCGGTGACGGTGAACGTCGCGGCCACCAACCGGATGGGCAGCGTCGGACGCCCGATTCCGGGCACCACGGTGGCGATCGCCGACGACGAGGAGCTGCTCGTCCGCGGCCGCAACGTCTCGCCGGGATACTGGCCCGGGTACTGGCCGCCGGCCCGTGAGCCAGCCGCGCAGTCAACCGAGGGTGATGCGGTCCAGGCTGGTGACGGCCCCTGGCTGCACACCGGTGATCTTGGTCGGCTTGACGAGGACGGCTTCCTCTACATCACCGGCCGTCGCAAGGAGATCCTGGTCACCAGCGGTGGCAAGAACGTTTCGCCGACACCGCTGGAAGATCGCGTGCGCCTGCATCCACTGGTGAGCAACTGCATGGTGATCGGTGATGCACGCCCGTTCGTCAGCGCGCTGGTCACCGTTGACGGCGCGGCCCTCCAGACCTGGCTGGCGGGCCGGGAAACGGCACCGGCCGACGACTCCTGGCGCCATGATCCCGATCTGGTAGCGGAGATTCAGATCGCGATCGACGATGCGAACAGCCTCGTCTCCCGGGCCGAGTCGATCCGGGCCTTCCGGGTGCTCGCGACCGACTTCACCCTGGACCGGGGGCATCTGACGCCTTCCATGAAACTGCGTCGGACGGTGATCGAGAGCGATTTCGCCGCGGACATCGCCGCGCTGTACGGGTGACCGCACCGCCGTGCCCGCTGACGTTTCCCGACCGTTACCGATGCACGGATCCATTGTGTCGACCAATCGGCCGATGGCGTATGGACACAGTTGTTGACCGCACTTCCGGCGGTTGTGGAAAATTAATACGTATTCGTGCCGGGGTGCCGTGGCACCGCGGAGCTCGTCCGAGTTGACGACAGGAGCACATTTTATGTACGACGTTATCGTTGTTGGTGCGCGCTGCGCCGGTTCATCGTTGGCGATGCTCCTGGCCAGACGCGGTCATCGGGTCCTCGTCGTTGACAGATCAACCTTCCCGAGTGACACCATATCGACGCACTATATTCAGCAGACCGGCCTTGCACGACTCCGGGACTGGGGTCTGCTCGACAGTGTCGCGGCGACGGGCGTCCCGGCGATGAAGCACCTGACCCTGTCCTATACCGGCATCCATGTCGAGGGCTTCGCCGACCCGATCGAGGGCATCACCGAGGTCTATTCTCCTCGTCGCACGGTGCTGGACAAGATCCTGGTCGACGCGGCCCGCGCGGCCGGGGCGGAGGTCGTCGAGGGATTCACCGTCCAGAATGTGATCTTTGAAGACGGTCGCGCCGTCGGTATCCGTGGCCAGTTCGGCGACGAATCGGAGAAGGAATTTCGCGGCTCGTTCGTGGTCGGCGCGGACGGCCGGAACTCGACGGTCGCAGACCAGGTCGGCGCCGACTTCTACCGTGTCGTACCGGCTACCTGCTTCGTCTACTACTCGTATTTCGGCAATCTTGACTGGTCCTTCCAGCACCGGACCAGCTTCAACCAGCAGCAGATAGGCGCGTGGCCGACCAACGACGGTCTGCATCTGGTGTCGCTGTTGCGCCGGCGGGAGCACTTCAGTGAGTTCCGCGCCGACGTGGAGAACAGCTTCCACGCCGTGTACGACGAGGTGGTACCCGATCTCGGTGAGGACCTGCGGACGAACGGAAAGCGGGCGGAGAACTTCCGGGTCATGCGGTACCCGGACAACTACTACCGCCGATCCAACGGGCCGGGCTGGGCGCTGGTCGGAGACGCCGGTTACCACAAGGACCCGTTCACCGGCTGGGGAATCACCGACGCGTTCCTGTACGCCGAGCTCCTCGCGGACCAGCTGCACCAGGGGCTGTCCCAGGAGCGACCGGTGGACGACGCCGTGGCGGACTACGCGAGGATCCGCGATGAGCGGAGCAAGGGAACCTTCGAGTTCACCTGCGTCCTTTCCGAGCTCACCCTGCCGCCGTTCTTCGAGGCGGTCCTGCGTGCCACGAGCCAGAGCCCGGAGTACACCAAGAAGTTCTTCGGTCTGATGGCCGGGGGGATCCACGGCGAGGAGTTCTTCGCGCCGGAGAACCTGGAGAAGCTCTACGAAGAGGTTGGCACGCCGCGCGACGAGCGTCTGCTCAAGGCCGCCTGACCGGCGGGCCCGCGGTGTTGGCACGCCGCCGGTCCGGTCGGTTCCCGACAATGATTGTGGAGTGTGCCCCGTGAACCCCGTGCCTGCCGCGAGCGCCAGCCCGCCGGATATCGCGCAACGCACCCGGATCTTCGTCCGCGAGCACGTCTTCCCGGTCGAGCGGGAGATCGTGGTTGCCGGGCGTCACATGGACGATGTGCACCGGGTGGAGCTGCAGACGGCCGCCCGGGCGGCGGGGGTCTTCGGCCCGCTGTCGCCGGTGGCCTACGGTGGCCTCGGCCTCGACACCCGCGCCCAGGCCAGCGTGCTGGAAGCCGCTGGTACGAGCCTGATCGGTCCGATTGCGGTGGGCGCCTCCGCTCCGGACGACGGCAACATCCACCTTCTTGCCCACCTCGCCACCGCACCGCAGGCGGAACGGTACCTGGCGCCGTTGGCGCGCGGTGAGGTCCGTTCGTCCATCGCGATGGCCGAACCGTCACCAGGTGCGGGATCGGATCCCGCGATGCTGGCGACGGTCGCGGAGAAGGTCGCCGGTGGCTGGAAGATCAATGGCGCGAAGCACTTCACCACCGGTGCCGACGGAGCGGCGTTCACCATCTGCATCGCTGCGACCCCTGGTGGCACGACGATGTTCCTGGTTGATCAGGACAACCCGGGGCTCAAGGTGGGCCGCCGGATGCCGACACTCGATCACAGCGCCCCGGGCGGCCACTGTGAAGTCACTTTCAGTGATTGTTTTGTTCCCGATGACGCTGTGCTCGGGGAGGTTGGACGCGGTCTTGAGTATGCCCAGGTGCGGCTGGCCCCCTCCCGCCTCACCTTCTGCATGAACTGGCTGGGGTTGGCCACCCGGGCGCACGCGATGTCGGCCGAGCGGATCGTGAACCGCACGGCATTCGGGATACCCGTCGCCGACCACGGAATGGCCCAGGCGCACGTTGCCGACAATGAGATCGATATCGTGGCCGCCCGAGCGCTCATCTACTCGACCGCCACCGTTATCGACGAACAGGGCTCGGTCAGCGGTGCGGCGCGCCACGCGGCCTCGATCACCAAGACCTTCGTGTCGGAGGCCGTGTGGCGGGTGCTCGACCGTGCGGTCCAGCTCTACGGCGGGCTGGGTGTGTGCGAGGACGAACTCGTCGCCCGGTTCCTCGTCGAAGCGCGCGCCTTCCGAATCTACGAGGGTCCGTCCGAGGTGCTTCGATGGTCCATCGCCCGCCGGGTACTCCGGGCCTATCGGTGACCGGCCGTCACATTCCCATCGAACATCCATGGTGAATCGGCTGGTACGAAATCCGCATCAGCGCCGGTGCGCCGTGGCTCCACCGTCTTTTCCGCATCATCTGGTGATCAGTTTGAAATCCGTTCACGGCCTGGTCCATCAAGGATGTTGGGATGATGAGTGTGACGAATGATACGCAGCTTTCGCGCGCTGAGACCGGATACGCGATTTTTGCCGGGGCGACGAACGGGATCGTCGACTACGAGCGCATCCGCGAGATCGCCAACTCGCTCGTTCCCTTCGGCCGCTTCGTCGGAGTCACCATCACCGAGGTGGGTCCCGACCGGGCGGTCGTCGAGATCCCCGAAGGTGAGAACCTCACCAATCACCTGGGCACCGTTCATGCGGGTGCGCTCTTCCTGGCCGCTGACATCGCCAGCGCCGCCGCGGCAGCCGGCGCCGTGGCGCCCCGGCTGGCCCGGGTCGAGTACATGGTGGTCCGGGATGCCCGGTCGACCTTCCGCAAGCCGGCCGCCGGTCGAATCCGTGCGATCGCCACCGTGGATGAGCGAGAAGTGCGCCGCGTACTGGCCAGCGATGCCCCAGAGCAGTTCGATCTGGATGCCAGGGCACGCCTCTATGACGACGCCGACGGGCTCGTTGCCCGGTTCCATTTTGAGTTCGCCTGCAAGATCCTGGCTGGCTGACGGGCATCCGACCGTATTTCCGCACGCATTGTCGGCCCGCGGAAGGCGCCAGTAGTCCACACGCTGTGACGGGAGTCCCCATGTCAGTGAGCTCGACCGGTCGTGACACGCCGGACGGCAACGTCACCAGACGCCCATCGGAGTTCGCCGCGCTCGAAGCGATTCCGGTGACCACCGACGACAACGTCACATTCGTGATCAGGGTGCTTCCACAGGATGATCCAACTGTCCCGGTGGCGCTGATTCTGCCGGCGATGGCGCTCAAGGCGAAGTTCTACCTACCGCTGGCCAAGACTTTGCACGCGTCGGGTCTGTCGGTGGCGATGTGCGATCTGCGGGCCCAGGGGGAAAGCACACCCGGACTCGACAAGAAGTCGGCATTCGGCTATCGAGAGATCCTCGAGGTTGATTTTCCCGCCGTCATCAAGGCTGTTCGTTCGCGGTTTCCCCAGGCTCCGCTGTATCTGTTCGGACACAGTCTCGGCGGTCAGCTCTCCGTGCTCTACGCGGCATCAGCGCCTGAGGATGTGGCCGGGGTCTGCATCATCGGTGCCGGATCCGTCTACTGGAAGGCCTTCGGTCCCAAGCGCTGGGAAGCCCTGTGGAAGATCCAGACGATCGGTCTGATCGCCAGGTTGCGCGGATACTGGCCCGGCGGCATGCTGATCGGCGGTGCGATGGCGGGCGGTGTGATGATCGACTGGGCGCGGCACTCCCGGACGAGCCGATACCAGCCGCGGGGTACGAAGCGGGACTACGATCAGCTGTTGAGTGAGCTGGCCATTCCCGTCCTGGCGATCTCCCTGGACGGTGACCGGCTCGGGCCGCGGTCCAATGTCGACTTCCTCTGCGGCAGGATGCGGTCCGCAAAGATCACCCCTTGGCACCTGGACGACTCCGCTGGTGTCGCGCACCTCGACCACTTCGAATGGATCAAGGATAGTGGGATCATCGGGTCCGCGGCGGCATCCTGGATCATCGACGGGCAGCTGCCTGCGCCGTCCCGGTAGACCTCACCGCTGCGGGTGCAACGGAACCGTCGGGCCGTGTCTGGCGAGCCGGTACATCCACCGGTGGTCGTGTACATCCACCGGTCGTGTACATCCACCGGTCGTGTACATTGTGTCGGCACCTGTGCAATGGGATCGGTGGGTGTCACGGAATAGGTTACCGGTTTCCACGAAGGCAGCGGCGGCCGCTCATGCGCAGACACATTTTCTGGAACGCGCCGGTGAACACCGTGACAATGGACCGGTAAATGCGGGGTAGAAAGATGAAATTTCCGCCGCGTTGACACTGCCAATCGTCTCCCTCGATCGAGCAATAGGGATGTCGGATTGGTATTGACCATTGTTTGTCCTACTCCGCACAATTTAGGTGTAGCTCGCCGGCGAGCGCCCGCGCCGATGCCTGCCGGATGAAATGACAGGGGAATTGCGGATGATGGCGAAAGCACGACTGACGGTTATCGGCGACAGCTTCGTCGAGGGCCGGGGAGATCCGCGACCGGACGGGACGTACGGTGGTTGGGTGCCCCGCTTTGCGGAACTGTTCGGAATCCCGCGCAACAGCTATCTCAACCTCGGGACCTTCGACGCGACAACCCAGGACGTGGTTGCCGGTCAGCTTGGCGTCGCGTTGGTGAACAAGGCTCCGCTGATCGGCTTTGTCGCCGGGGTCAACGATCTGGTTCGAGACTATGACGCGGTGCGTTTCCGGAATAATCTTGAGATGATTTTCACCACACTGAGCGGTCCGGATACGGTGATGTTCACCGCGACGTATGCGGATATTCCGCGGAACCTGCCGTTGCCGGACACCTTCCGTCAACTGCTGCGAGCCCGTTTCGCCGAGGCGAACGAGTGCCTACGTGCGGTCGCCGGGTGGACCGGCGCGCTTTGCGTGGACGTCGCGGCCGCGCACGAATGGACGGATCCGGCCATGTGGTCGGCGGACGGCCTGCACCCGAGTCCGGCTGGTCACCGGCGCTTCGCCGAGGAAACGGCCGATCTCATAAGTTTTGCCACCGGGATGACGGTGTTGAACGGATCATCCGCTTTCGCCGGTGTCGGGTCGGGACCGCTCTCGTACTAGAAGGCCGCTGGTTGGGCCGACGTCGATGCGATCGTGATTTTTCCGCTGAGCGACCCAGGGACTTCGGCCTCCGGCGATGCGACAGAACCACGATCGCATCGCCTTCGGCCCTCTAGCGACCCAGGGACTTCGGCCTCCGGCGATGCGACAGAACCACGATCGCATCGCCTTCGGCCCTCTAGGAGAGGAAGACTGTGAGCGAGGGCGAGAAGCTGGCGGATCGGCGTCTGGCCAATAATCCGATCGCGATTGTTGGCATGGCGGGCCTGTTCCCGATGGCCCATGACTACCGTGAGTACTGGCAGAACATCGTGGATTCGGTGGACTGCACCCAGGATGTCCCGGCGAGCCGGTGGAACGTCGACGATTACTTTGATCCGGATCCCACTGTTCCGGACATGACCTATTCGCGTCGCGGGGGTTTTGTCCCGGATGTAAATTTTGATCCATTGGAGTTCGGTCTGCCGCCGAACCAGCTGGAGGTCACCAGCACCCTGCAGACGTTGAGTCTGGTGGTGGCGCGGGACCTGCTGCGTGACGCTGGGGCGACCGATTCGCAGTGGTATGACGCGTCACGGACGGGCGTGGTGCTGGGCGTCACCGGCCCGGTGCCGCTGATGCATCCGCTGGCGGCTCGGTTGTCGACCCCGGTGTTGAAGGAGGTCGTCCGCAGCTGCGGGCTCAGCGATGCCGATGCGCAGGCGATCGCGGCGAAGTACGCGGCGGCGTTCGCGCCGTGGGAGGAAAACTCGTTCCCGGGGCTGTTGGCGAACGTCGTCGCCGGCCGGGTCGCGAACCGCCTCGGTCTGGGCGGGATGAACTGCACGGTCGACGCAGCCTGTGCGGCGTCGTTGACCGCCGTCCGCGTGGCGGTGGCGGAGCTCGTCGACGGCCGGGCCGAGATGATGATCGCCGGTGGCGCCGACACCGAAAACTCAATCTTCGGTTACATGTGTTTCAGCAAGACACAGGCGTTGTCACGAGCCGGGCGTATCCGGCCCTTCGACGATGCCGCTGACGGCACGTTGGTCGGTGAGGGCATCGGCATGCTCGCGTTGAAGCGTCTTGCCGACGCCGAGCGCGACGGGAACCGCGTGTACGCGGTGATTCGCGGTATCGGCTCGTCCAGCGACGGCCGGTCGAAGAGTATCTATGCGCCGCGTGCGGAAGGTCAGCGGCTGGCGCTGGCACGGGCCTATGCCGATGCAGACTGTTCGCCGGCGTCGGTGGAGCTGTTCGAGGGACATGCGACCGGTACCGCGGTAGGGGACAAAACAGAGCTGTCGGCGCTGAACGGTGTTCTCACTGAGGCGACCGATGAGCGGCATTTCGCGGCGATCGGAAGTGTGAAGTCACAGATCGGGCACACCAAGGGTGCGGCCGGTACGGCGAGTGTGATGAAGCTCGCGCTGGCGCTGTATCAGAAGATGCTGCCCGCGACGATCAATGTGGAGCGCCCGAACAGCGCGATCAATTTTGCTGACGCGCCGTTGTACGTCAACACCCGCACCCGGCCGTGGATTCGTGACCCGTATCGGCCGGTGCGGCGGGCGGCCGCGTCCGCGATGGGGTTCGGCGGGACGAACTTCCATGTCGTGTTGGAGGAGCACAACGGGGATCGTGGCGCCGTCAAAGCGTTGCATCGGACGGCTCGGGCGTATCTGTGGCATGCACCTGACACCAGCGCATTGGTGGATGTGCTGCGTTCGGGTGCGTCGGGGGAGGAGACGGCGTCGATTCCCGCCGGGCATGCCCGGGTCGGGTTCGTGGCCGCCGACGACGAGACGGCGCAGCGCCTGCGCGCATTGGCGGTCGATCAGCTCGCGACGTCCGGGGACGTGGAGCAGTGGACGCATCCGGCCGGGGTGTTCTTCCGGAGCCGGCAGCTGCCGGACCTGAAGGTCGGCGCGTTGTTCGCCGGGCAGGGCAGCCAGTATCTGGACATGGGCGTGGAGGCGGCGCTCAACATTCCGACCGTGGCGACCGCCTTCGATGATGCGAACGGCTCGTTCGCCGGGGCGGCGCGGCGTCTGGCCGCGGTCATCTACCCGGTACCCGTCTTTGACGCGGGCCAGCGCCAGGCGCAGGAGACAGCTCTTCGCCAGACCGAATACGCGCAGCCGGCCATCGGTGCGCTCTCGGTCGGGCAGTTCCGGTATCTGACCGAGTTGGGCCTGCGCTGTTCTGGTTTCCTCGGACACAGTTTCGGGGAGCTGACCGCCCTGTGGGCGGCCGGCGCGTTGGCCGACGCGGACTTTTTCCGCCTCGCGCGCGCCCGTGGTGAGGCGATGGCGCCACCGGCCGACGATCCCGAACACGACCCGGGTGCGATGGCGGCGGTCCAGGCCACACGTGAGCAGGTCACCGACGTCCTCGCGGCTTTCCCGAGTGTGATCGTGTGTAACCACAACGCGCCGGACCAGGTGGTGGTGGGTGGGGACACCCAGGGGGTCGGCGAGGTGGTCCAGGAATGTAAGCAGCGGGGGTTGAACGCACGGCCGCTGCCGGTTTCCGCAGCTTTTCACACCCGTCATGTGGCCCATGCGGTGGAGAAGTTCCGGTTGGCGGTGGAGGCGGCGCGCATCAACGTGCCGGCACAGCCGGTGTATGCGAACACGGCGGGTGCCGCGTACGGGTCGGATGTCGAGGCGAACCGGCGGGTGCTGGCCGGGCAGCTGCTGGAGCCGGTCGAGTTCGTCGCGGCCCTGGAGGCGATGCGCGCCGACGGCTGCAACGTGCTGGTCGAGTTCGGTCCCAAGCAGGTGCTGACCCAGCTTGCGCGGCGGACGTTGGCCGAGTCCGGGGTGGTCGCCATACCCACCGACGCCGGGCCGCTCGGTGACAGCGATGTCGCTGTGAAGCAGGCCGCGGTTCAGCTCGCGGTCCTCGGGATACCGATCACGGGAATCAACCGGTACGACGCCCCCGCCTGGGTGACGGCCCCGTCCCGCGGCATGGTCGTGACCCTCAACGGTGCCGAGTACGTGCCCGATTCACGTCGGGCCGCCTATCAGGCCGCCCTCGACAACGGCTACCAGATATCCACCACTGACGCGACCGGGGGTAGTGGGTCGTCCGCCGATGTGAGCGCGAGCGACCCGCAACAGGTCGACGACCCGCCCTCACCCAACGGGACGGCGGCGAGCGAGCCTGCGGTCTCGGGCCAGGTCATTGCGCCGTTCGTGACCGTCTCACCGCCGGTTGCCGCGGCACCGGTCGTGCCGGCGGCTCTGTCAGCGGTGCCGACGGTGTCAGCCGTGTCAGCGGTGCCAGCCGTGTCAGCGGTGCCGACGGTGCCGGTTGCGTCGGACCCGAATCGCTCGCCAATTGTGGTTGACGTGTCACAAGATGTCCTTGCGCAGCATGTAGCGGTGCACACGCAGTATCTGGAAAGCCAGCTGCGGATCGCGGACGAGTTGGTCGGTGTGCTCCAGGCCCACCGCGACGATCAGGACGCGTCGTGGTTGCCGCAGGCTGTCGAGGCGGTGAAGGACCAGAGCCTGGCGATCGGCCGGGCGCACATCCGCGCGAACGAGATCCTCGCCGCACTCGCCGACATCGAACGGGATGCTCACCGGCACGCGGCGCCATCCACCGGCTCGGCGCCGGTGTCGGCCACCGTCGACCGGGCCGTGGCGACGCCGACGGCGCTGGCAGGTCGGCCACCGCGACCGGAGCTGGCTTCCCCAGCGTCAGCCGCTCCGGTCCAGGTTGTTCCCGCCCAGCCCGCACCCGCCCAGCCCGCACTCGTCCCCGCCGTCGTGGTTCCCGCGGCGTCCAGTGACGGAGTCGGTGCTTTGGCGGTCGCGGTTTCGGCCGGGGCGGGTGTGGTGGATGCGGGGTCGGTGCGTTCGGCCTTGTTGGGTGTGGTGGCGGAGCGGACGGGTTATCCGGCGGAGATGATTGACACCGGGATGGATCTGGAAGCGGATCTGGGTGTTGACTCGATTAAGCGGGTGCAGATTCTGGGGGCGATGCAGGAGCGTTTCCCGGGGGTGCCGGCGA
>NZ_CAUVXI010000147.1:0-715 GCF_963555845.1 Protofrankia sp. Cas8
TGGTCGACCCGGACAACCGGCGGCCGGTCAACTTCGGCGAGCGGGCGAAGCTCCTGACCGAACTCGGGCCTGATGCCGGAGCCCGCAAACCACCCGCGCTCGACGACACCGGCGCGGCGAAACTGCTGGTCGTCGCCCGCGCGTTACGGCTGCGACGGGAACAACCGCAGTGGTTCGGCACGGAGGCGACCTACCGGCCGTTGTGGGCGTCGGGTTCGGCTGCCGAGCATGTGCTCGCGTTCGTCCGCTCCGGATCGGTGGTCGCGGTGGCGCCCCGGCTGGTGCTGGGACTGCGCCGCGGCGGCGGCTGGCGGGACACCACCCTCCCGCTGCCCGACGGCCGCTGGACGGACCTGTTCACCGGCCGCCGGCACGACGGCGGCGTCGCCTACGTCCTGCGGCTGCTGCGCGACTTCCCCGTCAGCCTCCTGGTGCGCACCCCCTGACCGGCCATCGCGTCGTGCCGACCAGCTTCACGTCGTGCCGCGGCCGGGTCGTGACTCAGCCGAAAATCAGCCGAAACGCTGTGCGGGACGGGCCCAGCTGTGATGCCCTGAAACATGGGCAGAGGCAGAGCAGGCTGCACGCATTCCTACAAGCGACGAACCCCCTCCCCGGGACAACCGCGGGTGGCGTGTCCGACGCCGCACCGGTAACAGCGCCGTGAAATCGGGATCACAGATGCTCACGCATTCCACAACGGGTAGACAGTACC
>NZ_CAUVXI010000147.1:1225-14693 GCF_963555845.1 Protofrankia sp. Cas8
TGAGCACTTTCCGCGTCTGGGTGCCAGAGGCGAAGACGGTAGGTGTGATCACCGATACTGGTGGCAACGAAACCGTCCACGAGATGCTGACCGACGACGGCGGTTGGTGGTGGGTGAACGTGCCCGTTGCGGGTCACGGCACCGAGTACGCCTACCTGATCGACGGCGAGGTCGACGAACTGCCGGACCCGCGCTCCGCCGATCAGCCCCAGGGCGTTCACGGTCGCTCCCGGCTCGTCGACCACGCCCTGTTCAGCTGGACGGACAGTGCCTGGCGAGGGCTGACGCTGGCCGGGAGTGTCCTCTACGAGCTGCACATCGGCACGTTCACCCCGGCCGGCACCTTCGACGCCGCCATCGAACGGCTCGACCACCTGGTGGCGCTCGGCATCGACGCCGTCGAGCTGCTGCCCGTCAACGCCTTCGCGGGCCGCCACGGCTGGGGCTACGACGGCGTGGGTCTGTTCGCCGTCCACGAGCCCTACGGCGGTTCGGACGGGCTCAAGCGGTTCGTCGACGCCGCCCACAGCCGGGGCATCGGTGTGATCATGGACGTTGTCTACAACCATCTCGGGCCCGACGGGAACTACCTCGCCCGGTTCGGCCCCTATTTCACCGACTCCCGCATCACCCCCTGGGGACCGGCTGTCAACCTTGATGCCGCCGGCTCCGACGAGATCCG
Organism: Protofrankia sp. Cas8; assembly: GCF_963555845.1. Classification (NCBI taxonomy): domain Bacteria; kingdom Bacillati; phylum Actinomycetota; class Actinomycetes; order Frankiales; family Frankiaceae; genus Protofrankia; species Protofrankia sp. Cas8. Next base: position 1,908 of record NZ_CAUVXI010000147.1, read on the forward strand.
GGCGTTCATCGTCGACAACGCACTGGGCTGGCTACGCCACTACCACTGCGACGGCCTGCGGCTGGACGCTGTGCATGCCTTTGCCGACGGCCGGGCCGTCCATCTCCTTGAAGAGATCACCATCGCGGTGCACCGGCTCGCCGCCCAGCAGCGGCGGCCCCTGTTCGTGATCGCCGAATCCGACCTCAACGACCCGCGGCTGGTGACCACCCGCGATGCCGGTGGGCTCGGCTTGGACGCGCAGTGGTGCGACGACGTGCACCATGCCATGTGGGCGGCACTGTCGGGTGAGCGCCAGGGCTACTACAGCGACTTCGGCAGTCTCGCGACCCTGGCCAAGGCGATGGAAGGCGCGTTCGTCCACGACGGGACGTACTCGGCGTTCCGCGGGCGCTCCCACGGCCGGCCGGTGCCCAACCACATCCCGGCGCATCGGTTCGTGACGTTCCTGCAGGACCACGACCAGGTCGGCAACCGGGCAATCGGTGACCGTGCCGGGCAGACGCTCAGCGCAGGGCTGCTGCGGGTAGGCGCCGCGCTCCTGTTGACCTCACCGTTCACGCCGATGTTGTTCATGGGTGAGGAATGGGGGGCGAGCACACCGTGGCAGTTCTTCAGTGACCACACCGCGCCGGGGCTGGCCGACGCCGTCCGCAAGGGTCGCCGGGGCGAGTTCGCCGCGCACGGCTGGGGGCCCGACGAGATCCCCGACCCACAGGACGAGGCGACATTCGTCCGCTCCAAACTGGACTGGGCGGAACTGCGGACGGCGCGCCACGCCGGTCTGCTGAAGTGGTACCGACGCCTGACCACCCTGCGCCGAACCCTGCCCGACCTCACCAACCCGGACCTGTCCTGCGTACGCGCCAGCTTCGACGAGGACGCCCGCTGGTTCGTGCTGCGCCGCGGCCAGGTCGCGGTCGTGTGCAACCTCGCACCACGGCGCCAACCGGTACCGGTCGAGGGCGTGCCGTTTGACGTGCCGGCCGCGTCCACCAGCGGGTTCACCTACATGCCGGGCCGTATCGAGCTCGACGGGGAATCAGTGGTGATCGCCCGCCTGCTGTGAGCCGGCCTGCGGTGAGCCGGCCTGCGGTGAGCCGACCGGGTCAACGCCGACGGTCGCGGCGTTCGGTTCGGGACAGCACGGCATACAGCAGGCCGAGAATGCCCACGGCTATCAGTAGCACGACGACCAGCAGCACAACATAGGTCGTCATACGTACAACCGTCCTTTCAGGCCGAACTCGACACGGCGAACGTCGGCTGTCAGCCACCCACGACACCTCGGGGTCACCGGTACCGCACCCCGTCAGTATCCCGTCCGGGCCAGCGCTGCACATCTCGCGGTCCGGTCAGCCGCCGGATCATCCAGCGGCACCGGCACCGGCAAGCGGGCTACCCGGCCAAAGGCCGCGCGATCATGGATCTCCTCGCGCGGCCGGCGGCCCCAAACGGGCTACCCGGCCAAAGGCCGCGCGATCATGGATCTCCTCGCGCGGCCGGCGGCCCCAAACGGGCTATGACGCCTTGGCGCTGCCTTCCCAGACGGCCAGGTCGTCGGACCCGCCGTCGCGGGCCAACGCCGACAACCGCGAAATCGCGCGCTGGAACTTCTTGCGATGCGGCCCGGCCAGCATCTCCGCCGAGAACAGCTCGCTGAAGGGCTGGCCGGACGCCACGACCGGGATCGACCGGTCGTAGAGACGATCGGCGAGGACGACGAGCCGCAGCGCCATCGCCTGGTCGGACACCGCGGTGACGCCATGCAGGCAGAACAGGGCGATATCGTCGACGAGCGCGCCGTAGCGGGACGGGTGCAACTGGCCGAGGTGGGCGCACAGTTCGGCGAAGCCGTCCTCGCTGGCACCGGGGGTCACCGCGGCACGCCGACTCACCTCGTCGTCGCTGCGGGGCGCGGGCGGCTTGGGCAGGCCGCGGTGGCGAAAGTCCTCGCCGGAGATCCGCAGGATGTCGAACCGCGACGACAGCCCCTGGATCTCGCGCAGGAAGTCATCCGCGCCGAAGCGGCCGGCACCGAGGTCCTCCGGCTGGGTGTTGCTGGTCGCGGCCAGGTGCACGCCCGCCTCGGCGAGCCTAGTCAGCAAGGTGGAGACGAGCACCGTGTCCCCGGGGTCGTCCAGCTCGAACTCGTCGATCGCCAGCAGCCGTAGGCCGGACAGGGCGTCCACGGTCCGGGCGAACCCCAGCGCGCCGACCAGCGAAGTGATCTCCACGAACGTCCCGTAGGCCTTGGGGCCCGGCACCGCGTGCCACAGCGACGCGAGCAGGTGGGTCTTGCCGACCCCGAACCCGCCGTCGAGATAGACCCCCGGACGCGTACCCCCCGCGTCCGACCCGCCACCGGCGTCATCCCGGCGGCCCCCGTCCCGGCGGCCCCCGTCCCGGCTGCTCAGATCACGACGTCCGAACCGGAGCAGGCCACGGCCGCCGGCGCCGGCCGAACCCCGGGCCCGGGTCCCACCCGAGGCGACCCGGTCGGCGAACCGGCCCAGCGCCGCAACGGCACCGACCTGGCTCGGCTCGCCGGGATCCGGCCGGTAGGTCACGAAGCGGACGTCATTGAACCGTGGCGGCGGAACAAGGGCCGCGACCAAATCGTCCGGACGTACCTCGGGATGGCGGTCAACCAGGCGCTCCGGCATGTTTTCACCCTACGGATACACCATCGGTCGATGACGCCCCGAGAAGTACCACGCGAGGTAACTCACACCGTTTCACGCTGGCCACCGTGATATGCGACAGCCCACGCTACGAGCGATCAGCCGGCAGCGGGTCGAATGTCGAATAGAGTCTGCGCCGAATAGAGTCCGGCGAGTGCGCCATTTCCCGTCCCCTGATGACGTCGACCTGGATGCCTTCTACGGCCTGCCACCGGTCGCCGTCGGCGGGGTGCATGTGCGATCGAACTTCGTCTCGTCCCTCGACGGCGCCGCCGAGGTGGACGGTCGTTCCGGCGGCCTCGGCGGCAGTGCCGACCGCCGGGTCTTTCGCCTGCTGCGCTGGCTTGCCGACGTCGTCCTCGTCGGTGCCGGCACCGCGGTCGCCGAGGACTACGGGCCGGTCGTTGTTCCGCCGGAACGCCGCGACCGACGACTCGCGGCCGGGCAGGCCCCGATCCCGCCGGTGGCGGTCGTCTCCGGCAGCCTGCGGCTCGACCCGTCCGCCCGGCTGTTCAGCGCGGACGTGCGTCCACTCGTGCTCACCGCCCGGGCCGCGCCGGCTGACCGGTACCGCGACCTTGCGGCCGTCGCCGACATGGTGGTCTGCGGCGACGAGACAGTGGATCTCGCGACGGCACTACATGTGCTCGCCGGGCGGGGACTGGGACGCGTGCTGTGCGAAGGCGGACCATCGCTACACGCGTCCCTCGCAGGAGCAGACCTTCTCGATGAGCTGTGCCTGACACTTGCCCCGTTGCTCGCCGGCCCCGACCACGCCCGGATCGTCGGCGGCCACCGCTGGCCGAAGCCTGTCACGATGACGCTCGGTCACGTTCTCGAGGACGACGGCAGCCTGTTCCTGCGCTATCGGCGTCGCTGAATCATCGGCGTCGCTGAAGCTCCGACCCCCGGCCCCCGGCCGGGACAGACGCTAGAGAATCATGCCGGCGGCGACCGTGGACCCGGTCACCTCGTCGACGAGAATGACGCTCCCGGTCGTCCGGTTCCGCCGGTACGGATCGAAGCACAGCGGTGTCGTGGTCCGCACCGTCACCCGGCCGATGTCGTTGAGCCGCAGCTCCGACACGCTCTCGTCGCGGTGCAGCGTGTCGACGTCGACCCGGTAGGCGATGTTCTTCAGCACGCCGCGCACGGACCGGGTCGTGTGCTTGATCCCGAGCCTGGACCTGGCCCGCAGCGGCGCATCCGCCATCCAGCAGACCATCATGTCGATGTCCTGGCCGACCGTTGGCTGGTTCGCCGGTCGGGCGAGCATGTCCCCGCGGGAGACATCAAGATCATCTTCAAGGCGGACTGTCACCGACATCGGCGGGAAGGCTTCGGCGACCGGTCCGTCAAAGGTGTCGATGGCCGCTATCCGCGAGGACAGACCGGACGGCAGGACGATCACGTCATCCCCGGGCTTGAGAATGCCACCGGCGACCTGGCCGGCATAACCGCGGTAGTCGTGCAGGTCCTCCGATCGCGGCCGGACCACCCACTGCACCGGGAAGCGCACGTCGATGAGGTTGCGGTCGGAGGCGATGTGCAGCTCCTCCAGGTGGTGCAGCAACGAGGTGCCCTCGTACCAGGGTGTGCTCGGCGAGCGGGACACGATGTTGTCCCCACCGAGCGCCGACACCGGGATCGTCGCGACGTCGACGATCTCGAGCTTGGCGGCGAACCCCCGGAACTCACTTTTGATCTTTTCGAACACATCCTCGTCGAACCCGACGAGGTCCATCTTGTTCACGCACAGTACCAGGTGTGGGACGCGCAGCAGTGAGGCCAGAAAGGCGTGCCGCCGGGTCTGTTGCAGCACGCCCTTACGCGCATCCACCAGCAACAGTGCCAGATCGGCGGTGGACGCCCCGGTGACCATGTTGCGGGTGTACTGGACGTGCCCAGGGGTGTCGGCGAGGATGAACGATCGCTTCGGCGTGGCGAAGTACCGGTATGCGACGTCGATCGTGATGCCCTGTTCCCGCTCGGCTCGCAGCCCGTCGGTGAGCAGCGCCAGGTCGACGTAGGCATCGCCCCGCTCGCGGCTGGTGCGCTCCACCGCTGCCAGCTGGTCGGTGAACAGCGACTTGGTGTCGAAGAGCAGCCGTCCGATCAGTGTGGACTTGCCGTCGTCGACAGAACCGGCGGTGGCGACCCGCAGCAGCTCCCCCATCAGAACAGCCCCTCCATCAGAAGTAGCCCTCCCGTTTGCGGTCCTCCATGGCAGCCTCGCTGACCCGGTCGTCGGCGCGGGTCGCGCCGCGTTCGGTGATCCTGCTGACCGCCACCTCCGCGATCACCTCGTCGATCGTCGCCGCGGTCGACGCGATCGCACCGGTGCAGGACATGTCCCCCACCGTGCGGTAACGCACCTGACGCGCAACGGCCCGCTCCCCTTCCAGTGGCGGCGTCAGGGCAGTCACCGCCAGCAGCATCCCGTCCCGTTCGACCACCTCACGGGTATGCGCGTAGTAGATCGACGGAATCTCCAGGCTCTCCTGCGCGATGTAGCGCCAGATGTCGAGCTCCGTCCAGTTCGACAGCGGGAAGACCCGGATGTGCTCGCCCGGGCGGTGTCGGCCGTTGTAGAGCGACCACAGCTCGGGACGCTGGTTCTTCGGGTCCCACTGGCCGAACTCGTCCCGGAAGGAGTACACGCGCTCCTTGGCCCGGGCCTTCTCCTCGTCGCGGCGGGCCCCGCCGAACACCGCGTCGAACCTGTTCGCCTCGATGGTGTCCAACAGCACCGGCGTCTGCAGCTGGTTGCGGGACGCGCCCGGCCGGGTGTCTTCGGTGATCGCTCCGGCATCGATCGCATCCTGGACGGATCCGACGACGAGGCGGGCGCCCAGCTGCGCCACCCGGGCGTCCCGGAACTCCATCACCTCGCTGAAGTTGTGGCCGGTGTCGATGTGGACCAGCGGAAACGGCAGCTTTGCCGGCCAGAACGCCTTCTGGGCGACCCGGAGCATGACGATCGAGTCCTTGCCGCCGGAGAACAGCAGCGCGGGACGCTCGAACTCGGCCACCACCTCCCGAAAGATGTGGACCGCCTCCGCCTCGAGCATCTGCAGATGGGTGAGTTCGTAGCCCGTGACAGGCACGCGCAGTCCCCCCGTCGAGCCCAGTAGACAACACCGATAGATGACAACGCCGGCAGAACGCCGGCAGAACGCCGGTGGATATCAGCCCAAGGTAGCCGAGGGACCGGCGCCCAGGACAGCGAAGCGGCTCGACGGCCATGCCCGCCTGCGCCCGCCGCCAGCCCGCCGCCAGCCCGGTCGCCAGCCCGTCGCCGTGGCAGGACGGACCTCAACGGCTACGGTCAGGGTGTGCCCACCATCCGGGAGAGGACCGCGCTGCTGGTCGACGAGACCCGCGCAACGGAACTGACCGAGGCGTCGCTGCACTGGCCGTCACTGACGCTGACGGCCGCGCAGCTTGCCGACCTTGAGCTCCTGCTGTCCGGCGGGTGCCCGAGCCGCCACGGCCCGGGTGTGACCGAGGATGGCTACGACGGCCCGGTGCGCATGCCGCGGCACACGGTCGACATCGGTGACGCCCATGCGCTGACCAGCGAGAGCACCGAGAAGCCGCGCCCTGGAGTGACAGTTGCGCTACGGGACTCCGAAGGCGTGATGATCGCCGCTCTGCGAGTGACCGAGATGGCCGGGTCGGCGCTGTCGGGCGTCGTCGAGGGACTACAGCTACCCGATCACCCCGACTACCCCGAGCTGCGGTTCACCCCCGCGTCGTTGCAGGCGGAGCTGCTCGGACGCGGGTGGTGCACGCCAACTGACCCCGCGCCCACCGCGCTGTGGGTCGACGGCCTGCTCCATACCGCGGACCTGGACCGCATCGAAGCCCTCACCGCCGATGGGAACACCGTCGTGGTCCTCGCTCCGGTCGGTGGGGCGGATCCCGCGGATGCGCGCCACCACCTGCGGGTGCGGTGCCTGCGGGCGGGGCTCGCCACGCTGATCGACGTTCGGGCCATGCTCGCCCTGGTGCCCGTCCGGGCGATGCCGCGGCTGACCGAGGCGGTCGCCCTCGGCCCCGACACCACGATCCGGGTCGGGACCACCACCGGTGACCCGGTAAGCGACAATCAGGTAAGTGACAATCAGATAACGAATCACCAGCCCGCCGGCCACCGGGAGACCGACGATCGAGAGACCGAGCCTGCCCTGGCCGCGGAAGTCATCCACCGGGCACAGGTCGCGGTCGCCTACGGGCTCGGTTCGGTCATCGTCGGACCGGCGCCGAGCGCACCGGGGGCAAGCGCGCTGGGACTGCTCCTTGAGCGCGGAACACGGCTGCCGCCGGTGCTCACACCGCCCGCGGTCGCCGCCGAACTCGTCCGCGCACAGCCACCGCGGGCCGAGCGGGGGCTCACCGTGATGTTCACCGGTCTGTCGGGATCGGGCAAGTCGACCGTGGCCGGGCTGCTCGTCTGCCGACTGTTGGAGCGCGGTGACCGCCGGGTGACGCTGCTCGACGGCGACGTCGTCCGACTACACCTGTCCAAGGGGCTCGGCTTCTCCCGCGAGGACCGCAACACCAACGTTGCGCGGATCGGCTTTGTCGCCGCGGCTGTGACGGCCGCCGGCGGCACCGCGGTATGCGCGCCGATCGCCCCCTACGACGCGGTCCGCCGCCAGGTCAGGACGATGGTCGAGGACAGCGGAGGCGGGTTCGTCCTGGTCCATGTGGCCACCCCGCTGGAGATCTGCGAGGCCCGCGACCGCAAAGGCCTGTACGCAAAAGCCCGCGCCGGCATCATCCCGACCTTCACCGGCGTATCCGACCCCTACGAGGAACCCGCGGATGCCGAGATCGTCATCGACACCACGCAGACATCCTCCCAGGACGCCGTGCAGACCATCCTCGATCACCTCTGCACCCACGGCTGGCTCGCTCCCTGACGCGGCTCGCCGCGGACATCACCCGGCCCGACAGGCTTAACACCCGCCGCGAACATACCTTCCCCGTGTCGTCCGCCGAGCCCGGCACAACCAGTTCCCCGTCAAGAAGCCCGGCCAGCGCGGCACCCGCCACGACGCCCCGCCCACGATCAGGCTCGCCAACCCGCTGAACCCCCAGGTTGCAGCCTGATCGACTTAGCGTCAGTGGCATTGCCCGAACGCCGGTAGCGGAAGATCTATATTCGAATGCCCTGCCGATATGACTGCCGTGGGCCGGCCGCCGGTACCCCACGCACCAGGCGACGCCGGTTCCTGGTACCCGGCAATCTGGTATTCCCGATACCACTACAAATTCATTCTGTCTCCACGACCGCGGGTATCCAATACTGATTCTGTTTCCCGAAGTCGCCACGCCGGGGGGCAGTCGCCAGCGGAAGGAACTACTCTCGGTCATGGCCATTCATCATGGCAGATGTCTCATATGACATCCATTACCACGTCAACCATCGGGCAAAGCTCGCTGCTGCATATGGTCCGGCGCGGTGACCTCCCGTCGGATATCCGGATCGAGACTTTACCCTGTACTGACGCTACCAGCAGACCTGAGATCGCCTGGCGCACCGGCGAACCTCGACTGGAGTGGTTCCGTGCGCTGTTGGACGGCTCCCCCGGCCTGCGCTGGATCCATTCGGACTACACAGGCGTAGAGGATCTCCCGCTGGACGAACTGGCCGCCAGGGGGATCCTGCTGACCACCGCGGTGGGCGCGAACTCCCGCCCCATCGCCGAATGGATCGCGCTTGCCCTGCTCACCGCAAGCAAAGGTCTCCTCGACTTCGTCGACCGGTCAGCCAGGGCGGTCTGGGACACCAGCATCATTCCCGTAGACCTCGTCGGCCGGCGGGCGTTGATGCTCGGACTCGGGTCGATCGGCGTCGAAACCGCGCGGCTACTGGATCCCTTCGGGCTCCGCCTTACCGCGGTCACCCGCCGGCCACGACCAGATCCGGTTCCCGGAGTCGAGCGGGTCATTTCCGACGCATCCTGGCTGGACCTGCTCGCTGAATCGGACTTCCTGATCTGCACCCTCCCATTGACCAAACGGACCGACGGAATGATCGGTAAACGGGAACTCGCCCTGCTGCCGTCCCACAGCTGGCTCATCAGCATCTCCCGCGGCGCAGTCGTCGACTCCGCAGCGCTGATCTCCCGACTTGACGCCGGCCTCCTCGGTGGAGCGGTGCTCGACGGCCATAGACCTGAGCCGTTACCCGTCGACCACCCATTGTGGCGCCGGCCCAACGTCCTGATTCTCCCGCATCACACCTGGCGCTCGCCGCACAGCCGCACCCGGTTCGAAGCGATGTTCGTCCGGCAGTTCCACCGCTGGGTGAACATCGAAGAAATGGTGAACGTCGTCGATTACGACCACGGATACTGAAAAACGGTGGCCACCGAGAAAGGTAGGGCAATCATGACGACAAGCACCGACCCGGTAAAGCCGCAGCCGCTGACAATCAAGACCCGCTGCGAGAACGCGCCGACTGTACCGCCGGTCAGGCTCGCGCTGAACGAAAGTTCGATCCCACCCCCGGCCGCCGTCCTCGATGCCTTCCTTCGCACCGGGCAGACTCCCCACCGGTATCCCGAACCATTCTCCGAGACCCTCGTCGCCGCAATAGCTTCCCAGCTCGGCGTGGCGGCCGACCACGTATTCGTCGGTGCCGGGTCGATCGGAATTCTGCAGGACCTGATTCGCCTGCTGGCGGCCGGCGGCGAGGTGGTTTATCCTTGGCGTTCCTTCGAGGCATACCCGCTGCTCGCGGACAACGCGCCCGCCACCTCGATTGCACTGCCATTGCGCCCGGACGGGCGATGCGATCTGGCAGCCCTGGCCGGCTCCTGCAACGACGCGACCCGGATCATCATCTTGAGTAACCCGAACAACCCGACCGGGACCATCGTCGAGAAAGGCGAGATCGAGTGGCTGTTCGAACGGGTACCGGCGACGGTCACAATCGTCCTTGACGAGGCATACCGTGACTTCGCGGACCCCGACCGTATTCAGGATGGTATTGATCTTCTTCGCCACCACGACAATGTTGTCGCGTTACGCACATTTTCGAAGTCCTACGCCCTGGCCGGCCTGCGCGTCGCCTTCTCCGTGTCAACCCCGGCGCTGGCCGAGAAGCTGCGGTCCACATCCTTTCCCTATCGGGTCAACGCACCCGCGCAGGCGGCCGCACTGGCAGCCCTGAACGAACACGAATGGCTGCGCCGACACTGCGCCGTGGTCCGGCGTGAACGGATACGGCTCACCGATGGGCTGCGCCGACAAGGCTGGACCGTATGGCCCAGTCAGGCCAACTTCGTTTGGCTGGATGCCGGGGCCTACGCCACCCGGATCGGACAGACGCTCGCATCGGTCGGCATCACCGTCCGGATCTTCCCCGACGAAGGAGTTCGGATCACCATAGCGGAAGGAGAAATCAACGACCGGGTTCTGGCCGCAGTAGCGTCATGCGCGCCCGGTCAGCTCGGGTCGCCCGACAGGATGCTTCAGCGGAAGGTGGAACAATGAGCATCGGACCGCCCGGCAAAACCGATGCCGGCACCCGCCCCCATGGAATCGACCCCACCGAGCGGGAACTACGGGTACAGCTGGCGGCCTGCTATCGGATCTTCGACCACCTTGGGTGGACTGAGATGATTTTCAATCATGTGACGGTCCGCCTCCCCGGTCCGGAAAACCACTTGCTCATCAACCCTTTCGGGCTCCTCTACCATGAGGTCACGGCATCCAACCTGGTCAGGATTGACCTCGACGGCAAGGTCGTGGAACCAGGAGACTGGCCGGTGAACCCAGCCGGCGTCATCATTCACACGGCAATACACTCAAGCCGCCCGGATACCCACTGCGTGATGCACACCCACACCACCGCCGGCAGCGCGGTGGCCTGTCTTCGCGACGGGCTGAGCCCGGACAACTTCTACTCCGCCCAGTTGGCCGGCCAGCTCGCCTACCACGACTTCGAGGGTGTCACCGTATATCCGGACGAGTGCGGGCGCCTGGTGAAGAATCTCGCTGACAAGAACATCATGATGTTGCGGAACCATGGCCTGCTGACCACCGGCCGGACGATTCCGGACGCCTTTCTCCGGATGTGGCTGCTGCAGCGTGCCTGCGAGATCCAGCTCGCCGCGCAGAGTTCCGGGCAGACCCTCACAGCCGTGACCGCACAGGCGCACAGGCGCTCGTCCGCCGGCATGCGTGCCGTGCAGGACAGTGGTGGTGGCGCGAGGGAGGTCTTCGAAGCCATGCAACGCCTGATCGAACGCAAGGACCCCGATTACCGGCGGTGACATAATAGCGACTCGATGGCGGAACGTCGAACTGAAACGAGGACCCCGATGATTGCACCCACGCCCGCCGTCACAGCGTTGCGGGCGCTGCCGCGATCCGAACGCCGGGCAGCACTGGAAGCCATGGTGGCAGCGGAGTTCAAAGTCACCCTGCTGATGGCCGAACAGGACGATCTTCCGCTGGACCAGAACTATTTCGACCTCGGCCTCACCTCGCTGCGGGTCATTGACGTCAAACAACGCCTTGAGGCCACGCTGGGATGCGAGATCGACACGTCCGCACTGCTGCGCAGCCCGACCGTGCGACACCTGATTGACCTCCTCACCCAGGAGGCTCTCCTGGAGCTTTTTGCGGTTCCCGGGGGGCGGGAAAAGCCGGTCGAGCAGCCGGCTGCAACGGCGGGCCACAAGCCTCTTGTCGACGAGCTCCTCAAGGACCTGTACGGGATCTGACCGCGAACCGTTCGGACCCGGACCCGGCCCACGACCGCGCGAACAGACCTGCTCGGGCCCGGACGACAGGAGGGACGACGATGTCGGGTGTATCCCATCCCAGCCATGAGGAACTCACGCAGGCGAGAGCGACCATCAGCCAGCAGGAGCTGCTCATCAGACAGTTGCTCCTGGAAAAGTACGAGCCGATCGCCATCGTTGGCGTAGGTCTGCGCTTCCCCGGCGGTAATGACAGCTTGGCTGATTTCACGCATTTTCTTCAGGCCGGACATTCTGGTATCGGGCCGATTCCCGCCGATCGTTGGGACAGCACTTTCTTCGCCACCACCGACGCAGGCACCGATAGCACCGACGTCAGAGGCAGAATAACTACCGTCGGCGGCGGTTTCCTGGACGGAATCGACCAGTTCGATCCGGAGTTCTTCGACATCTCGCCGGCTGAGGCTCAGTACATCGATCCGCAGCACCGGCTGGTACTGGAAACCGCATGGGAAGCGCTGGAGAACGCCGGCATCGATCCCACTCCGCTACGCAACGGCGATGGTGGTGTGTACGTGGGGGTCAGCGCCGGAGACTACGCGCTGGAGGTCGACTCGCTCGGTTACGAGGAGCTGGCTGCACCCATCGCCACGGGCACCGCACACAGCGCACTACCCGGCCGACTGTCGTGCTTCCTGGGATGGCACGGTCCCAGCATCGCGGTTGACACGGCCTGCTCGTCGTCACTGGTGGCGCTGCATCTCGCCGTCGAGGGCCTGCGGCGTGGGGAGTGTGGGATCGCCCTGTGCGGCGGGGTGAACCTCATCCACCACCCCCGGGCCCATATCCTTTTTTCGCAAGCCAAGCTGCTCGCCCCGGACGGGCGGTCGAAGACCTTCGACGACGCCGCGGACGGCTACGCCCGCAGCGAGGGTTGCGGGATGATCGTGCTCAAACGTCTGTCGGACGCCACGCGTGACGATGACACGGTCCTCGCCCTCATCCGAGGTACGGCGGTGCGGCAGAACGGCGGCAGCGGCGCCTTCACCGTTCCCGACGATGCAGCCCGCGCTGCCCTCATGCGCGCGGCCCTCACCAGCGCGCTGCTTGAACCCGGCGACATCCAGTACGTCGAAGCTCATGCGCTGGGAACGCCGTTGGGAGATCTGGTCGAGATCGCCGCGATCGGTACCGTGTTCGCGGAGTCCCACAGCGCGGTTGCCCCCGTCGTGGTTGGCACTCTCAAGCCGAACATCGGTCATATGGAGGCGGCGGCTGGCATCGGAGCAGTCGTTAAGGTCGCCCTTCAGGTACGTGATGCCGTGATCTATCCGCACCTGCACCTGCAGACCCCCTCGCGGCAGATCCCCTGGGACAGC
>NZ_CAUVXI010000148.1:0-11780 GCF_963555845.1 Protofrankia sp. Cas8
ACACATTCGCCCGTGCGGACCTCAAAGCCAGACGATATGAGGTCCGCACGGAGATCCGACGAGCCTCCGACCACGAACAGGGGAGTCGTCTCCTTCGCGTCGCCGGAGAACCTATGATCTCAAGGAGACAACAGGTGAGTCTCTCCACGCTCGAACGCATTGACCCGCGTGCCCCGTCGACTCGACTGACCCAGTTCTTCGATCCTGATTCATTTGAACCCTTCGCCGCGGCGGACAGCTCCGGGGTGCTGGCTGGAAAGGGCACCGTCGACGATAATCCGGTCGTCGCATTTGCTACGGACGCAACCATTCAGGGCGGGGCGATGGGCCGTGACGGCTGCGCTCGGATCGTCCACGCCATTGAGGCCGCAGTGCGCCTTGACATCCCGGTGGTGGGAATCTGGCATTCCGGCGGTGCTCGGCTCCGGGAGGGCGTTGCCTCCCTCGACGGTGTCGGACGTGTCTTCGCGGCCACCGTCCGGGCATCCGGACGGATTCCGCAGCTGTCCCTGGTGCTGGGTGCCGCCGCAGGTGGCGCGGCATACGGCCCGGCGCTGACCGACATCGTCATCATGGGCCCGGATGCCAAGATCTTTGTTACCGGTCCGGACGTCGTCCGCACGGTGACCGGCGAGGATTGCACCGCCGACAGTCTGGGTGGACCCGATGTGCACGCACGCCGCAGTGGAGTGGTAGCGATCAGTTGCGACTCTGACGAGGCTGCCGTCGACCACACCCGGCGGCTGTGCGCGCTGCTTTGCGACCAGGGCGAAATCGGGCCAGTTCAGGATCGTGACCTCGGCAGCCTCCTGCCGGAGTCGGCCCGTCGCGCCTACGACGTACACCCGCTGGTGGCCGGCGTCCTCGACGACGACGTGCTTGAGCTCCATCCCAAGTGGGCACCGAACATCGTCACCGCGCTCGGTCGCCTCGGCGGCCGTACGGTCGGCGTGGTCGCCAACAACCCGCTGCGTCGCGGCGGCTGCCTCGACGCGACGTCCGCCGAAAAGGCGTCACGTTTCGTGCGCATGTGCGACTCGTTCGGAGTGCCGCTGATCGTCCTCGTCGATGTTCCGGGGTACCTGCCGGGTGTCGGCCAGGAATGGGAAGGCGTGGTCCGGCGCGGCGCGAAGCTGCTCTATGCGTTCTCCGAATGCACCGTGCCCCGCGTCACCGTGGTCACCCGAAAGGCCTACGGCGGCGCCTACATCGCGATGAACGCCCGCTGTCTGGGCGCGAGCGCCGTGTACGCATGGCCTACCGCCGAGGTCGCGGTCATGGGCGCCGAGGCCGCCGTGGGAATCCTGCACCGGCGCACATTGGCGGAGGTTCCGGTTCAGCGTCGACCGACCGTGCTTGCCGAGCTCACCGCTGAGCACGCACGCGCGGTCGGCGGGATCGACCGGGCCGTGGAGCTGGGAGTGGTGGACGCCGTGGTGGAGCCCGCCGCCACCCGCTCGGTCCTCGCCGAAACCCTCGCCGGGGCCCCGGCCGGCCGTGGCGCCCACGGCAACATCCCCCTGTAGGAACATCCCCCTGTAGGAACATCCCCCAGATTGATCGCGCGCCGTCGTCTGGGCCTGCCAGCCGGGACGACGGCACGGAGACCACCGGCTCACCCGACGAGATAGTTAGCTGAGGTGAAATAACTAAACGGGCACAACGGTTGTCCCAGGTGAAGCCCTCACTCGTGACGACCGGAAGGAACGATGACCGCGCTGCCCGACGCCACGACCGTCAACCCGCCCCGACCAGGACCACGGCCAGAACCGCGGCCAGAACCGCGGCCAGAACCGCGGCCAGAACCACGGCCAGGCGGCGCACTGCTCGCGCTGTCCGTGCCGAACTACCGCCGCTACCTGAGCGGACAGGTCGTGTCGCTGGTCGGGACCTGGATGCAGATGGTCGCGCAGGGTTGGCTGGCGCTTTCGCTCGGGGCGTCCGGGACGGTGCTCGGGCTCGTCACGGCTGCGCAGTTCCTGCCGGTCCTGCTGTTCGGCGCCTACGGCGGGCTGCTGGCCGACCGGGCCGACAAGCGGCGCTTGTTGATCTATACCCAGGTCGCGTCCGGGCTGTTGGCCGCCAGCCTCGCTGTTGCCGACATCACCGGTGTCGTCCAGTTGTGGATGGTGGCACTCATCGCGGCCGGCCTCGGCACCGTGAACGCGGTGGACAACCCGACCCGGCAGAGTTTCGTCCACGAGATGGTCGGCCCGGACGTGGTGGCCAACGCCGTATCCCTTCAGTCGGTGGCGGTGAACGCGGCCAGGGCGGTGGGGCCGGGGATCGCCGGCGTGCTCATCGCCGTCGCCGGAACCGGCGTCTGTTTCATGGTCAACGCCGCGTCCTACCTGGCCGCCATCGTCGCTCTGATCCGGATCGACCCGCGTTCGCTTCGCCGGCGCGCCCCGCTTCCCCGAGCCCGCGGCCAGATCCGCGAGGGCCTGGCATACGCGTTACGAACCCCGGCGCTGCGGGTTCCGCTGGTCATGATGGCGGTCATCGGCACCCTCGCCTACGAGTTCGCCGTCGTGCTTCCGCTGTTGGGCCGCGAGGTGTTCCACGGCGACGCCGGCACCTACGGGCTGCTCACCGCGGCGATGGGCGTCGGCGCGGTGGCGGGCGGCCTGATCGTCGCCAGACGAGGCCGGGCGACGCCACGCGCCCTGGTCGGCGCTGCCGCCGGTTTCGGCATCGTCATCCTGGCGGCCTCGGTCGCGCCGGATGTCCATCTCGCCGCCGTGGCCATGATGCTGGTGGGAGCCGGCAGCGTGGCGTTCCTGTCCATCGGGAACGCCACCTTGCAACTCGCCTCCGCGCCCCACATGCGTGGCCGGATCATGGCCTTGTGGGCCGTGGCCTTCCTGGGCAGCACCCCTGTCGGGGGTCCCACCATCGGATGGATCAGCGAGGAGCTCGGTGCCCGGGCGGGCCTGGCGACCGGCGGGCTGGCCGCCCTCCTCGCGGCCGGGTACGGCGCGCGCCAGCTACTCGGTCCCGCCGGTCAGTCCGGTCAGTCCGGTCAGCCCGGTCAGCCCGGTCAGCCCGGCCCCGCCGAGGACGCCGCCCTGCCGAGATCGGGTAGCCGCAGCTGCTCGCCGGGGTGACCCCGGTGCGCCTGGACGGCACTGAGGTGGTAATCCTCCGCCAGGTCGAGGAAGTCGGGCTCATGGTAGCGGCGGCCGTCCAGGGTGGGGCCGAGTGTGCCCTCCATGATTGCTTCGACGTCCTCGCCGGTGATGGTCTTGTTCGTCTCCAGTGCGTGGGTCACCGCGAGAACCTCCCGACGGTTGTCCGACAGGATGACCTCGGTCCGCTGATAAAGCTCCTGGAGCTTGGCCTCGACCTCATCGACGAACCCGCCACCGAGGTACCCCGGGCCGCCGCCGGGGTACGCCGGACTGGCGTCAAGAGCAGCGGCCAGCGCCGGCCGGGACGTCAGGGTGCTGCCCATCGCGTGTCGGCCGATGCTGCGGGCAACCAGCTCGGTGGCGGCGTGCAGGTCTGCGCCCACGCCCTGGGTGTGGTCACCGTCGAAGAACATCCGCTCGCCCACGATGGAGGCCAGAAAGGTCATCACATCGATCTCGACCTCGGACCGCCAGTCGACGAACCTGTCCTCCAACGGCACCGGGGCCACGAACCCGCCGGTGTCCCCACGGCGCTCGATGCTCGCCATGTCGATGACCATGTGCTTCTGCAGTCGGTACATGACCACCGCATGGCACGCCTCGTGCAGGGCGATGCTGTGGCGCTCCCGCTCCACGTACTCGTGGTCGTCGGGCAGCCCGTGTTCCTTGATTGACTTGGCGCGCAGCAGATCCGGCCAGGTGACCACCTCACGACCATCCTTGATCGCCTGGATGAGCGCCTCGTTGACCATGTCCTTGATGCTCGCCCCGGTGGCGTACGGGCTCATCACTGCGAGCCGTTCGACCTGATCGGCGCTCACCTCGTGGCGGACCCTGTCCAGGTAGCCGTTGAAGGTCCGTACCCGGCCCTGCCTGCTCGGGTAGCCCACCTTGTAGATGCGGTCGATCCGACCGGGACGCAGCAGCGCCTCGTCCAGCGACTGCGGCATGTTCGTCGCCATCATGACCATGATCCGGTACTTCGGCGGCGGCTTCGGGCGCATGCCCAGGGCACGCCGCACGACCCGGTTGAGGAAGCCACGCGGCTTCTTCAGACCCGATATCTCGGCGAGCAGTGCCAGCAGCGTTCCGTCGATGCTGGACGGGCCACCACCACCGCCGGGAACCACGAAGCGGGCCTGCGCCAGTGCGCGGCGTGCCGAAGTGCTCGCATACGTCATCCCGTTACAGGGGTCACCAGGGTCGATCAGACCGATCCGGTTGCCGGCGGGCTGACCACGGTTACCCAGGGTGTCGGCCTCGTCAAAGAAAACGATCACGCCGCCGTACCGCAGGGAGAGCGTGCGCAGCTTGCGGAACAGAGCCTTGACCTTCATCACGCCGACGCCGAAGAACATGGCCCGAAACGCGCCCGGGTCGACGAAGACGTAGGGCTTCCCGGTCTCACCGGCGACCGCCTCCGCGATCAGGGTCTTGCCGGTACCGGGTGGACCCCACAGCAGGATGCCGCCGGGTACGTAGCCGCCCCGACTTTCGATCTCGTGCGGCTTCTCCAGGTAGAAGACCGCCTCCTTGACCCTGGACAGGACGTGATCCTGGCCCCAGACGTCGGTGAACCGGGTCTTGATGTCCTCGGGGAAGTACACCTCCACGCCGCCGCGGGACAGGAACCAGAACAGCAGCGCGAACTGCCCGATCGTGATAGACATGATCAATACGATCTGCACCGCGAACGGGGCTGCGTGCCAGCTGTCGCCGGGAAGCCCGATGATCGCGTGAAAGACGGAGTCGTGCCTGATCCGGGCGTAGACGAACGCGAAGATCACGACGGCCGCCGTCCACGTCAGCGCGCGGCTGATGCGGTAGCGGTTCCAGTCGTCGAGCTGGAGCAGGCCGCGCTCGAGCCGGCCGAAGACCCTGTCGGTCCAGAAGACGTGGTACTGCGCCGACCGCTCGCCGATCAACATATGGACCTGGCGAACCATCTCGATCCCGATCAGCGCCAACAGCCACCAGCTCGCCGCCGCCTGCTCACGCACGGCGTCGGTCCAGCTCATGATCGGGTTATCCGCCATGGCAGCGGCTACCACGAACACGAACAGTGCACCGAGCAGGACCAGAAACTTCACCCTGTCCCAGCGCGCCAGCGGTTTGCGCACCGGCGGGGATGGCTGCGCCGGCTGGGCCTGATTCATGATCCTTACCTCAGGTGATCGGCTTGATCGTGAACGATGTCTGAACCTTCTGGATCTCGGCGCGATGCCGGTCGTAGCACCAGGACGAACAGGCGAACACAAGCTGGTACAGCCTGGTCTGATCACGGTCCAGCAGGCTTGTCTGGTCGACGGTCACCAGACCCGTGCCCAGGTGGAGCTGGTACACCAGATGGACGCCGTGGACGCCCCCGCCCTGGTGGACGGGATCGTCCACCAGCAGGAGGAACTCCGGGGCAAGCCGGGCCCGCTGCGGATCCTGGCGAACCGCCACCTCCTGCGCCTGGATCTCCTGGTCGATGGAGACAAGCTGGTTGCGCAGGTCATTGGTGGACAACGTGGCCGCCTCCTCCGGCAGAAGCTGGCGGACCTGCACGAATCCCTTGGGTTGCGCCGCGTCCGGAAGCAGGAGGTTCTTGTCGTCGAATCTCGACGCGGCATCAATCCCCACGACCCACTCACGACTGGCCAGCGTCCGAGCGGCCTCCGGACTGATGTTGCGGGCGTCGATACCGACGAAGGCCGGTCCGGGCATCGGCTGATGCTGCCACGAACTCGGGATCTTGAGAAAGGTTCCGGCATCCTTGTTGGTCACATACTGGTAACGAGCCGAACCGCAACCGAGGAGAAGAACGAGGGCCGCCAGAAGCGCCGACACCGCCAACGCGACGCATCCCCGCAGCGTACCGGCGGCCGACGAGTGCACGATCATGGGGCTTTTCGCGCGCTCGGAGGCCCCGGACAGCCTGGTTCTCCCGGTCACGGCCAACCTCCAGAATCTGGTGAGGCTCTGCTCATGGTGCAGCACAGCCCCCTGGATGGCACCTTCTCCGAGAAAACCAAGCGCATGAACCAGACTCGACGGCCTCGACGGCCTCGACGGCCTCGACCGACCGAGATCCAGTAGATCACCCGAAGACTTTCACCGGGCAGGCCCTATGCCGCAAGATCCGCAGGTGGGACGGGATACCCGAGAAAGAAGCCCTGCCCCTCGTCACAGCCGAGGTCACGAAGTAGGCTGCAGACCTCGTCCGACTCGATGCCCTCGGCAACCACCCTGAGATCGAGATTGTGCGCGAGATCAATGATGGACCGCACGATCGAGAAATCCCTGGGGCGACGCGCCACGTTCAGCACGAACGATTTGTCGATCTTGAGATCGTGCACCGGAAGATCGCGCAGGTAGGCGAGCGACGAGTACCCGGTCCCAAAATCATCCACGGAGATCCGGATTCCCGCGCGGCGCAACTGGGTGATGACGTTCATCGCGTTGCGGGTGTTCACCATCACGGCACTCTCGGTGAGCTCAAGTTCGAGCGCCTGTGGCGGCATGCCGGTCCGGTCCAGCTCCGCCTGTACCGTCGAGATCAATTCTGCGTCGTGCAACATCCGGGCCGAGACGTTCACCGCCACGGGCAGCAACCGACCCGCGTCCCACCATGATCGCGCCTGGTCCAGGGCGAGCATGAGGACCCGGCGGGTCAACGGCCTGACCAGGTTGCTCTGTTCGGCGAACGGAACGAAACGCCCCGGCTCGACCAGGCCGTGCGACGGGTGCTGCCAGCGGACCAGCGCCTCGACCGCGGTGGTCCGCCCGGTACGCAGGTCGACCTTGGGCTGGTAGTGCAGGACCAGCTCCCCGCCCGCGATCGCCGAGCGAAGGCCGCCGAGCAGTTCAAGGCGCTCGCGGCGGTTCTGGTCGGCATCGGGGGCGTACACCGCGACCCCGACGCAGAGCTGCTTGGCCCGGTACATGGCCACGTCGGCACACCGCACCAGGGTTCCCGGATCGCTCCCGTCACCAGGCCCGATCGCGATCCCGATACTTCCCTCGACGCTCAGCGGAAGCGTGCCGACATCGATACGCTCGGCCAGGGCGGCCCGCACACGGCTCGCGACGGCAAGGGCGTCAGCGACTCCCCGCGGCGCCGACGGCAACAGGATCGCGAACTCGTCCCCACCGAGGCGGGCGACTGTCGCGGCCGAACCGGTGGCGCGTCGTAACCGTACCGCCACCTCGCGGAGCACATCGTCACCGGCTCCGTGACCCAACGTGTCGTTGATCTCCTTGAACCGGTCGAGGTCCATCAACAGCAGGGCCAGCGCACCGCCGTCGGCCTCGACCGTGCGCAGCGCTCGCGAGATCCGGTCGTGCAGCAGGACCCGGTTCGCCAGCCCGGTCAGCGGGTCGTGCCGGGCCTGGTGGCGGACCTCCCGCTCGGCGGTATCCCGTTCGAGCGCGGCTGCCAGCACGTTGGCGACGGACTGGACGAACGCCGCCTCATCCGGGGCGAACTCCCGCCGGTACGGCGCGTACGCGACCAATACGGCGTGGCTGCGGCCAGCCGCGCCGATACGGGCCGCAACACCGTGGAAAGCAGCCCCACGGTCGATGATCGTGGGGCCATCCGAGGCCAACGCGACCGGAATGATCGCCGCGATCGGGTGTGCCGGATCGGCCGGGTTGTCCCGGCCGGTCGCCGCCAGCACCTCGCAGCCGGGCAGACCCAGGGTGACGCGGACCACCTGGGCGGCCTCGGCGAGCAGGTCCGGGACGGTCAGCCCACCTAGAGCACGCTGACCGAGCTGGGCAACGGCCGACTGCAGCCGTTCCGCCCGCTGCAGATCGGTGACATCCTGCAGCACAACGGCAACCAGCTCCCGGCGCCCGTCCACCTGCGGGATCACCGAGATCCGTAACGCCCGCGCCGGACCGGGCCCGGCTCGACCGCGCACATCGGGGTCGGGGTCGGGGTCGGGGTCGGTGCGGCCGAGGAGATTGACGTCGCCGTGCTGGGGCCGGCCGGTCCGCGCCGCCGTGGCGGCCAGTCCCCACTCGCCGTCCAGCGCCACGCCCTCGCCACCGGGCCGCAGCATGATCCCCAGCCGGTCCAAGGGTTCGCCGACCCGTAACCGCTCACCGAGCAGGCGATCGACAACCTGCGACGTCCGGCGCAGACCGAGCGCGCGGTCGTAGACCAGGACACCGACGGGAAGCTCGGCGCCCGGCACGCCCCCGGAAACGAGCTCCAACAGGGCTGTGTGTTCACTGACCGCCTCAGCGTCATGCTGGTCACGGCTCACATCGATAATCGTCCCCGAGTTGCCCGAGACCGCACCGTCCGGCGCCCGCAGCACGTTGGCACGGATCTCGACGCGCAGGTAGGCACCGTCGCGGGTCCGGTAGCGGGTCACATGCCGGCAATGATCAGAACCACCGGCCACCACCGCCATGAACAGCGCGATCGTGTGGTCGTACTCATCCGGGTGGACGTAGTCGAGGAAGTGACTCCCCAGCGACGCGACGACGTCGAAGCCCGTCACCGTCGTCCAGGCGCGGTTGAGGTACGTCCAGCGTCCCTCGGCGTCGGTCTGGAAGACGACCTCCGTGAGGGTGTCCAGGATGCCCCGACCGGGACCTTCCGGATTGTGACCTTGAAGGGACATAGCGCAGCATTATCACGACTCTCCGCCCGGCTGTAAATGCTTTGAGTAACAGTTGAACTACCATGCAGCCCCATGGGATGGCTACGTATCGCAGTCACCGCGCTCCTGACGGCTAGCTCACTGCTGGCCGGGATGCCCGGCCAGGCCAGCGCAGAGCCTGCAGGACATCAATTTCCCCCACCGTGCACAACCGGGTCGCCGACATGTGTGCGGGAAACGTTGACGACGATGCGTGACCAACTTCGACCACTGGAGGACCACTGTGACCATCGGGTGATCTTTTCCTTCGCCTATCTGCGCACGACCGAGGCATTCGGCGATGCGGCCGCGGTCGCGGGTTCCTTCGCCGATCCCGGGTGGGTCAACGCCGAGGACGCGCTGTTCGCCCGGTACTACTTCCGGGCCTTCGACCAGTGGGCGGCGGGCCGTCCGACCGACGTGCCGCCAGCCTGGCGGGTGGCGTTCACCGCGGCCGCCACCACAACGCTCTCAGCCGCCGGTGACCTGCTGCTCGGCATGAACGCCCATGTCACCCGCGATCTGCCATTCGTTCTCGCCGAGCTCGGCCTGGCCGGTCCCGACGGCCACAGTCACAAGGGCGACCACGACCGTGTCAACGCGATCCTGGCGCGGGTGATGGATCCGTTGCTGGCGCAGGAGGCAGCCCGCTTCGACCCGCACCTGGATGACGGGACGCTGCGCTACGGTCTCGGCCGCGACGACCTGATCGAGATGTTGACGGCATGGCGGGAGGACGCCTGGCACGACGCAGAACGCCTGGTCGCAGCCAGGGGCACCGACGAGTACGCCGTCGTCGTGCACACGATCGAGACCAGCGCCGATGTCCGCGCACGGTTGCTGCGGGTACTGCTCGCCGACGAACAGCCGTCGACGACGGCTGTCCCCCGGGACGCCTGGTGCGCGCGCCACCATGCATCCGACGCGCTACCCGGGGCCGCGCCGACGGGTCGAGGGCAGCGGGCGGACGAGATATAGGGCACACTCGATCGGGTGGGATATTACCGACACGGCCGAAAGGTTCCGGCGTTGCCGCCCGCGCAGCGCAACGCGCTCGGAGCGGTCACCATTTTGATCGTCTTCACCATGGTCGCCCTGACCACGTGGCGGCCCGCGCAGTTCGTCGTGCCGGCGCTGGTGGTGATCGCCGGGCTCGCCGGCCTGGACCAGTCGATCGTCACATCCTCCGGTCGCGCCCGACCCGGGACACCGGTCGATCCCGCCGCCGGCAGACCGGTAGGCGGCGTCCGTGGCAGGGACGCCACCGACGCCGCGACGAGCACCCTTGCCCTCCCTCGCCTACGGTCGGTCGATCCCCGCGCCGCGGTACCCAGCCGTCACCAGGCGCCGGCCGAAGAGGACGTGTTGTCCTGGTCGACCCTGGACAACGCCGGGCTGGACGACCCGCTCGCGGTCCACACGATGGCGATCGACATGCGGGCCCTGCTGGAGGACGGACCGGCGTGGGTGCGCTGACCGCCTCGTTGAGAACGCGCCGGGGGCGACGACCACCCAGTCAGCACGAGCGCTCACGGGCCCATCCTGGCCCAGCCTCGCGCCCGTTCCAGGTCCGCCGGTGCGTCGCAGTCCAGGGTGGTACGTCCGTCGGCGGGTAGCACCAGTACCCGCGGGCCCGCCAACACCGACCGCATCGACGCTCCGGCCGGCACCGCCGGGAGACGCGCACGCAGCGCGGACGTCCGCCACACCCCGGTCAGGTACTGGTGCCGGCCGGCTGGATCAACCAGGAGCGCACCCCACGGAGGATCATCGTCGGTCCGGCCGGCTCCCGTTGCGTCCCGGCCGCCACCGCCACCGCCACCGGCACCGGCACCGGCACCGGCACCGGCATCGCCACCGCCCACGGCCCGCACGAGCGCGGCGACCGTCGCCGCGGTGAGAAACGGAAGATCGGCCGCGAGCACGGCGACCAAGGGTGCGCACACCAACTCCAGACCAGCGGCGAGCGCGGCGACCGGTCCCCCGCCCGGCGGTCGCTCGCGGGTCCAGCGCACCGGGCGGGTCACCGCGACCCGGCGCGCCGGTCCGACCACGATCACTTCGCGCGCGCCGTCCACCGCCGCGAGAACACGATCCAGCAGGGTCTGGCCGCCGACGGTCAACGCGGGTTTGTCCACGCCACCGAGGCGGCGGGCCGCTCCGCCGGCAAGCACCAGCGCGTCCCAGCTCATCCGCCGATCGCCGACATCGGTCGCGCGGGCTGCGCAAAGGCGGGGTCGTCAATACCGTGCCCGGCGCGCTTGCCGCGGACCGCGCCCGCCCACAGCTGCGCAAGGTGCGCGTCGTCGGCCCCGGCCCGCATGGGCGTGCGCAGGTCGGTCTCCTCGCGGGCGAACAGGCACGAGCGCACCTGCCCGTCGGCGGTAAGACGAACCCGGTCGCAGGCGGCGCAGAACGGTGCGGTCACCGAGCCGATCACGCCGACCGTGTCAGGTCCGCCGTCCACGGCGAACAACTCGGCCGGCGCGCTGCCGCGACCGGGCAGTGCCGTCAGGGTGAACTCCGACCGCAGCCGGGCGAGGATCTCCGCGCCGGTGACCATCACCCCGCGATCCCAGCTGTGCTGAGGGTCCAGCGGCATCTGCTCGATGAAGCGCAGGGCGTAGCCCCGCTCCAGGCACCATCGCAGCAGGGCAGCAGCCTCGTCGTCGTTGACGTCCCGCAGCAGCACCGCGTTGACCTTCACCGGTGCCAGCCCGGCCGCGGCCGCGGCCGCCAGACCCGCACACGCGTCCGCGAGCCGGTCCCGATGGGTAATCGCCAGGTAGCGGTCGGCCCGCAATGTGTCCAGAGAGACGTTCACCCGCTCCAGGCCGGCGGCGCGCAGCGCACCGGCAAGGCGGGCCAGCGATGTGCCGTTGGTGGTCATGGACACCTGAGGACGCGGACGCAACGCCACCAACCGGGCGACAAGGCCGACCAGACCGGGCCGGACCGTCGGCTCACCGCCGGTCAGTCTGACCTCGGTCACTCCAAGGCGGGTGACCGC
>NZ_CAUVXI010000148.1:11889-14284 GCF_963555845.1 Protofrankia sp. Cas8
TCCAGAGAGACGTTCACCCGCTCCAGGCCGGCGGCGCGCAGCGCACCGGCAAGGCGGGCCAGCGATGTGCCGTTGGTGGTCATGGACACCTGAGGACGCGGACGCAACGCCACCAACCGGGCGACAAGGCCGACCAGACCGGGCCGGACCGTCGGCTCACCGCCGGTCAGTCTGACCTCGGTCACTCCAAGGCGGGTGACCGCTATCCGGACGAGACGGAGTACCTCCTCGTCGGTCAGGGTCTCCTCCCCCGGCAACCACGCCAGGCCTTCGACGGGCATGCAGTAGGTGCACCGCAGATTGCAGCGGTCCGTCAACGAAACCCGCAGGTCGGTGGCGACTCGACCGAAGGAATCCCGCAATGCCACCATCTCAGCTTAGAGCGCCGGCGGATCGATCGGCGATCGGCGTCCGCGGCGTCCCACGGGGAGATCGGGCCCGGATACCGGTGTCACACTCAGATGGGCCGGCGAGGCGTGCGGATCTATGGTGGAGTGGGCGCGGGTTGACCGGACAGTCCCACGGTGCCGCACGCCGCGGTGGACACTGTGTCCAGGTACGCCCGATATAGGTCGACGGCAACGGGAGGGCACAGGCGAAATGCAGGTCTTCGGTGTCGACATCGGTGGTACCGGCATCAAGGGTGCGCCCGTCGACATCGACGAAGGGACACTGGCCGCGCCCCGCATCCGGATTCCGACGCCGCAGCCGTCGCTACCGGGCGCCATCGCCAAGACCGTTGCGGACGTGGTGGACCACTTCGGCTGGACGGGTCCGGTCGGAGCCACTTTTCCCGCCGTGCTCAAGGACGGGATCGCCAAGACCGCGGCGAACGTCGACCCGAGCTGGGTGGACACCGACCTGGCGGCCACCCTCGGCGCGGTCCTGCCAGGCGGGGTAACGGTGATCAACGACGCCGACGCCGCCGGAATCGCCGAGATGACCTTCGGTGCCGGTCGCGACGTCGGCGGTGTCGTCCTCATGACGACCTTCGGAACCGGTATCGGCACAGCGCTGTTCCTTCATGGCCAGCTCCTTGCGAACACCGAGTTCGGCCATCTTGAGATCGGTGGAAGCGCGGCGGAGGCCTCGGCCTCCGAGGCGGCCCGCGAACGCGAAGATCTTTCCTGGGAGAAGTGGGCGAAGCGGGTCAGCCGCTATCTGAGCGCGCTGGAAGCGCTGCTGTGGCCCGATCTCATCATCATCGGCGGCGGCGCGAGCCGAAAGGCGGATCGATTTCTCGATCGTCTCGAAATCCGCACGAAGGTGGTCCCCGCCCAGTTGCAGAACAATGCCGGAATTGTCGGGGCTGCGCTGTTCGCCGCGGGCGACCAGGCCCGTCCCAAGGCGCCGGCACGGGCACCGCGCCGCCGGCCGCCGGCCACCCGGCCCCCCGGCGGCCGCCGTCCCTGACCACCCAGGATGGGCGCAGCGTGGTGTCGGCGGGAGGCCGACAGAGCGTGTCGACTCCCGGGGTGAGACACCGCCGGTATGTCGATGGCAAGGTGTGGTGGTAAGCATGAGCGGCCGGTTCGACAATCCGGACACTCACCGTTACCAAACGTGCCACGGCGGATTCGGACGACGCCGATGAGGAGGCGCCATGCGTGAGCTGCGAGCGGTCGCGCTCAGCGAGGACGGCGGCTACCTCGTGCTCGCCGATACCGCGGGCGGACCCGACGCGGAAAAATTCCGGGTACCGGTTGACGACCGGCTTCGAGCGGCGCTGCGCGGGGCGCGACGCAGCGAGGTACGCCAGGAAAGCGCCCTGACTCCACGGGAGATCCAGGCGCGCCTGCGAGCTGGCGAGACAACTGCCGAGGTTGCGCGGGTAGCGGGCATTCCAGTCGAGCGGGTGGAGCGCTACGAGGGCCCGGTGCTGGCCGAGCGAGCCCGGGTGGTACAGGAGGCGCGGGCGGCGCTGCTACCCAAGGACCCTGGTGGCGCCCCGGGCCGGCCGCTGGGCGAGGTTGTGGACGCCCGGCTGATGGCCGCCCAGGACGACCCCGACGGCGCGCAGTGGGATGCCTGGCGTCGGGTGGACGGAATCTGGCTGGTACAGCTGACCTCGGAGAGCCGGTGCGCGCGCTGGACCTGGGATCCGGTGGTGCGCCGGGTGCGCCCACACGATGATGCAGCCAGGGCGCTGGTGACTCCTGAGGTACCGGCCGAACCCGCCGCACCGCCGCTGCCCACGCCGCTGCCCACGCAGACCGGCACCACCCGGCCGCCCGGTCCCGCGCTGACCCTTGTGCAGGAGCCGGTCCCTGCGCCGGTTGCGCCGGTTGCGCACCCGCCGGTCGCGGTGCCGCCGCCCACGCCGGTCCAGCCGGCGGCGGCACGGGGGCGGACCCACGGCGTGTCCCGGCCCGCCGCCCGGGGCGAGGCGCCCGCA
>NZ_CAUVXI010000149.1:0-14031 GCF_963555845.1 Protofrankia sp. Cas8
TACCGGGCGACCGCTTCGATGATCAACGCATTGAAACAGCGGCTCGACGCTGGATCGGCCTCGCCCGTGACGCTACGGGCATCGGCCAGCAGCACCGGCCGCCCGGGTGCCAGCGCCGTCCACAGCTGGGCAGCATGGTCGAGCTCCTTACGGTAGAGCTGGCGATAGTCCGCGTCGCACGGCGAAATCACCGAGCCGTGGTAGAGGCGCGCGGCCGCGTCCGCGCTGAGATCCACCACCAGGGCCTCCGGGCGGCTTTGGGTGATACGCGTGCGCCACTGCTCGGCCCAGTTCGTGCATGCCGCCGAACGGGTGGGCGCCGACGGCGG
Organism: Protofrankia sp. Cas8; assembly: GCF_963555845.1. Lineage (NCBI taxonomy): Bacteria > Bacillati > Actinomycetota > Actinomycetes > Frankiales > Frankiaceae > Protofrankia > Protofrankia sp. Cas8. Next base: position 330 of record NZ_CAUVXI010000149.1, read on the forward strand.
CACCTGCGCGTCGGCGGTGATACGGGCCAGCGGTACCGCGGGCGGCGCCACCGGATACAGCCCGCACCCCGGCAGCGTCCCGTCCACCACCGAATACCGGCCAGCGCCGCGGCTGCCAAGCGTCACCGCAAGGTCACCAGCAAACGACCCGCCGAGCGCCAGCAGCACCGGCGCCCTCCCGTTGCGCAGCCGCCCCTCAGCCGCGGCAGGCAGCCAGGTACTGCTGGTCGCGACCGTCGCATAGGCCAGCAGCAGCACCGGGAGCGCCCATCGCACCCGCCAGCGGCGCGTCCGCAACCGCCCGACCAGCCCATCCTGCAGCAGTAGTCCGACAAACCACACGAACCCACCGCCGACAAGGAGCAGTGCATCCGGGCGTGCCGTCGCGAAGGCCTGCCGCAGCAGCCAGAACACCGGAAGATGCAGCAGCAGGAGTGGATAGGCCATTCGGCCCAGCTCCACTGGTCCGCCGCGGGCGAGCAGCCACTCGATCGGGCCGTGGCGAAACGACACGACCTGACGATCGACGGTCGCCACCAGGAGTGCGCCGCCGCCGGCGGCGGCGCTCGGCCCGGCACCGCGTAGCCAGTCGGCCGGATGCGCCGTGGCGATTAGCGCACTGGCAACAAGGACGGCTATTCCGATCATCCCGCCGACCGTGGCCCACCAGACTCCGCGGGCCGGTCGGACCCGCTGGAGCTTATCCGGGGCGTCCGGCACCGGGACGTCCGGCACCGGGGCGTCCGGCAGCGGGGCGTCCGGCAGCGGGGCGTCCGGCACTGCCCTGGCCCGCGCCGCCACGACCAACCCGGCCGCGGCGGCGCCCAACAACCATTCAGCTGCCCGGACATGGCTGCCCAGTGCCAGCTCGGCGAGGTCGGCACCCGCCGCCGCCCGCAGCGGACCGACCAGACAGGCCACCCCGGCGAGTAGCAGGCACGGCAACGCGGTCAGCCACGCCGTGCGCCTTGCACCGTCGCTTCGGGTGAAGCGTCCACCGGCCCGCCGGGCAAACCACCATATACAGCCCAGAAATATAGGCCATAGCAGAACAAACTGCTCGATAAGACCCAGTAGCCATAGGATCCCCAACGGGTCGATCTGGCCGGGGCGGTCCGCGTACCAGTCACCGTTCGAGGCGATGATTCGATCCCGCAACACGAAGAGGTCAAACCAGTTCCCGAGCTGCGCAAGGCCGGCGACAGCCGCCATCGCGAGCCGTCGGGCCTCCTGCGGCGGGCTGAACAGCGCGGCCAGGCCCAGCGTGACGGCCAGGGTGAACAGCGCGAGCGGAACCCGATGCTTGAAGTGGTCGCGGTACCAGACACCCAGCTGCATCCGGCCGTCCGGCCGGGACGACGCGGCGTCCAACAGTGCCCGGGTCGTCAGGTAACCGCCGACTGCCAGCAGCAGGTCCGCGCCCAGCAGCTCTACCCGGAATCCGCCGGTGCTCGCCAGCATCACGGCGAGCACCGCCAGGCCGGACACGCCGGTCACGGCCCGGGACAGGGACGGGGACGGGGACGGGGACGGACTCAGCTCCCCTCCCCCCAGGCCGAGAAGCAGTCCCGGATCGCCTGTTCGGCCGGGCGGCCGACAAATGACTCGTGCCGGTCCCGCAGCGGGTCCGCAGTGGCCGGGTTGACGTGAAAATCCACCCGCCACCAGTAGAGACCGGCCAGGGCACGTTCGCGGGCCAGCTGGCAGGCGGCGACAAACCAGCGTTTCTGGAGCTCGGGAATCACGGGCATACCGTCGGTCTGCGGAGTAGCCGGGTGCCGGTAGATGCCGGGCTGTGCGGCTGCCCCCACCTCGTACAGCATCACCTGTGGCATGACGCCAGGCGCCTTCTGGTTCAACCACCTGTTCCAGGCGGTGGCCAACTCCGCCACCGAGGCGTCGTCACCCAGCGGAAGCTCCGGATAGGCGTCCACGCCGACGCGATCCACCGGCATCCGAACCCGGGTGCGAACGAACACGTCCCAGTTGAACGCGTACGCGATCTCACCGGTGAACACCGTCCGGGTATACGCGGCCAGATTCCCCCAGCGTGGGTCGCCCTCCAGCGAATTGAGTTCGGTACCAAGGACGACCGTATTGAGGTGGTGCTGTTCAGCCAACGCCAGATAGGGAGCGAGGAAGCCACGGTACGAGGCGAACCAGGCATCCCTGCTGATCGGGTTGATGGTACCGCGCCAATCCCGTGGGTTGGCCGCGACCAGGGACTTCTCGTCGAGGGTCGGGCGCAGGGTGATCCGCAGTCCCTCCCGCGCAGCCTCGTCCAGGAGAATGCCGAGCCGTTCCGGTGCGGGCGTACCCCGGGCAGCGTGAACCGTACTGGACCTGACAGCGTCGGTGAAGAACGGAAAGGAAATGCTTATCGCGTTGGCATCCAGGTCCACGATGTAGTCGACGATCCGCGCCGCCTTGAGAGCCACTGCCTGAGCGGACTCGTCGGGGTTGTCATCCCAGTAGACCTGTACGCCGAGTTCGGGCCGGCCCGGCCGCCAGGGAAAGGCAATCCGAGGGCCCGGGACGACGGCTGGGCCGTCCGCATTCCCGGCCGCGGCAGCCAGTGTGGCCGGCCGGAACGAGGGAGTGCGGTCGGCGGACGCGGACGCACAAGCGGTCGCCACGGTGAGCCCGACCAGTACGACAAGCAGCGCCGCCACAGCGCGCACCCTGCTCGCGACAATCACATCGGCTTCGCGATCACGGTGAAAGTCGATTCGCCATTACGCAGAAAACGCACCAGCCCCCGGAGCACGGCCACCGCCTCCAGCAGAGAGAAAACCGGCATGAGAAGCACTAGGCAGACAGGCTCCCACCACAGCCGCCGTCGGATCTGCGCCGAGGCCAGCGCGTTAATCTTCATTCCCTCCCAGTACAACCAGACGCTGTAAGCCATGTTGAGCGCCCATATCGGCAGAACCACGGCACTGGCCGGCGAGGTGTCGGTATCACCCAGAAGGGTGCCGATCAATATGATCAAACCGAGATGCTGCATCGGCCCGGACGCCCATATGATGACATTGTGTAGGAGGAGTAACCGGCGGCGCAGCGGGATGGAGCGTTTGGCCGAAAGCATGAACAGGCCCCACGCCCACCGTTCCCGTTGGCGAATGAAGTCGGCCACGCTTGCCGGTGACGCACCGTAGGAGCGACCCGAGAACCAGTCACTGCGCCGCGGGTACCGGTCACAGAAACGCAGCGCGAATTCGGCGTCCTCGACGATGGACTGGGAGCCGAAGTCCCAGCCGATCTCGGCCTCGATGGAGGCTCGCACCAGCAGGAGTTCCCCGTGGAGCCCGGCGCGCGGCATGCCACGACCGGTGGTGGCCGCGAACATGCTGATGTCACAACCGGGGCGGACCGCGTCGGCCAACCAGAGCAACGGGTTCACCGCATGTTCCCGGGGATAGCTGAGCACGCCCTGGGCGAGATGCCGGGCATTCTCGCCAGCCAGCCACTGTGCGTTGATGAACCGGGCCACGGCCTCGGTGGTGTCGGGACCGACACCGGTGTCGTCGTCCATGTGCAGCACCCACACGTCATCACGGGCCTCGCCCTCGGCGCAGCGGACCTCGTTGACGTAGTGGTTCGCGCGGGCTTTGAATCGGGTGCCGTTGGGCGTGCGGTAACCGCGCGGTACCGTGATGATCCGGATTCGTGCAGTCACCGCAGCTAGTCTGGCGATCTGTTCGCGGGCCTCGCACCCCTCCTCGATCACCACGTCCACCCGCAGGTTCGGGAAGTATGCGGGTAGATAGCGACAGAACGAGGCGACCGCCCGTTCCAGGGCGGGATAGGTGTCGTGCCGCCCGATGGTGGGGACGACCACCACCAGCAGGTCGTAAACCATAGCCGCGGTAGGCGGCAGCCTTCGGTCCCGACGGAGACGGGCTGTCGTGAGCAGACCGCCGGACAGGCCCAGGAGCGTACCGCTGATGGGCACAGTCCAGACCACGGTGGCAATCCAACCGAGGAAACCGAAACCGGAGTCGCGGGCCCAGGCCCACCATCCGAAGGCAGAAAAGATCAAAAAGACGATCAGGAACACGGCGTAACCAGGGCGCCATGCCCCCGCCTGCCGCTCCCGAGGCAACGTAAGCGGAGTCGTTTCGGGTTCAGACCAGCTCGGCTCGGGTTCAGACCAGCTCGGCTCGGATGGAAGCGGAGTCGTCCCCGGCTCGTCGGGATAGGTCAATAGCGGGGATACCCGGTACATGACCAACTGATGTGACGTTGTCACCCGACTCCCCCGAACGTGAGACCAATCACGGCCTTCGGAGAATACGCCCCTAAGACCGGACACGTCGCATTGGCCGTCCCGCCAGCCATGGGCGGCTCCCCCACCGGCCGCCGTCACATCCTGTTGCCACGGGCGGCTCTCACAACAGCTCATGACCACTGATGGCCAGCGGACACATCCGCCCGGCATGGTCCGCGAGAAGGGCTGCCGTAGTCGACGGGTAGACCACACGAAGACCGTCATAGTCGGCATAGTGGGATCCATCGTCATTGCGACCGGTGAGGATCCAGAAGTTGTCCCCGTCGCCGTCGAACCGCTCGACCGCGTCCGTCCATGCCCGGTAGATCGTATTACGGGTCGCTTCGTCGGCTCGCCAGCCGAACTCCTCGAGCACCGCCGGCTTCTTGGCCCTGCGGGCGTCGCGGATATGGTCACGGATCCACTGAATGCCCCAGTCCGGGGTCATATCACCCCAGCGTTGCGGATGCAGGTGAAACGTACCGTAGTCCACGGCGGGCAATGCGATGAGCCGACGCCAGGCCACCCCTTCATGATCGGAATATGGGTGGGATGGCTCGTCGGCCCGACCGTAGAAGCCCTCATCGCCCACGGCGACCAGCTGGCGTGGCGCCAGTCCCTTCACATAGCGGCTCATCTCCTCGACCCAGGCGACCAGCGTGTCACCAGATGTATCGGACGGGCAGCGAGGCTCGTTCGCCAGCTCCCACGCCATGATTGTCGGGTCGGCGTCGTAGCGCAGCCCGGTGTACCGGTTCCGCCGGCCGATCACATGCCCTACCCAGGCCTGATAGCAGTTCCTGATGTCACGGCGCCGGAAGAAGTCGTCGTGCTCGGCCGAGAACCAGGTGGCGTACTGCGGTATCCCGCCGAAATCACTCCAGTTGTTCGTCAGCACGATCACGAGGCGGAGCCCGAGCTGGCCGGCCCTGAACACGGCGTGGTCCAGGTGCGCGAAACCGTCCTCGTCATAGGTGAAGGGCGCCGGCTGGAGCACGACCCCGTCGGCCCCGGAACCGTCGAGGAAACCCCAGCAGCGCACCACCCGCAGCCCCATCGACCGGGCGTCCGTGAGCACGCGGTCGGTCATGTGGCGACCCTTGTAGTGGAGGTAGTAGTTGTTCGTGCCACCGAAGCGGAACCGGCGGCCGTCGACGGTGAAGCAGCTACTGCTCGCGGTGCCGCCACGGCTCACGGTGACGAACGCGCGGGGGCCGTACCCACCGGCTGCCGGTCCGGCCGAGGCCGCTCCAGCCTGCGGATCCGTTCGATCATGGTCCATGGCGACCTCCTGCTGTCAGGCCGGGGCCACGGCCGATAAGGATGCGGACGACCTCGGGAAACAGCAGACTTCCATAGACGAACAGCGGCGCCGAATCCGCTGATACCGGCGTCAACCGGGTGGCGCCGGCCACGGACGCTTGGGATGGACGGGCATTGGCAGGCGGCATCGACGATCTCTCCGACGGCAGCGGGACGGGGATGACAGCCATGGTGAACGATCGTCGCGGTGGCGGCCCACCGGTCTCCGACGGGCCTGGCGCGCAGGCACCGACGTGCGAGACCGGACATTCGTCCGCGGATGTGCGCCCGCCAGGGCACCAGCCGTGGCGGTTGGGCCTGCGCCGGCAGTGGCCGAGCGCCACCGACGTCCGCCAGGTCGGGTCGGAGCCGGACTACCGTTTCACACTGGCCAACGAACGGACATTTCTCGCCTGGATCCGAACCGCGCTGGCGCTGTTGGCAGGCGGTGTCGCGGTCGTGCAGGTCGTGCCGGACTTCGGTTTCCCCGGCAGCCGTCACATCCTCGGCGTCACGTTCGTCATCATGAGCATCGTCATCTCCACGACCAGCTACCGGCGCTGGGCGGACGTGGAACGCGCCCTGCGGCTCGGGCGGCCGCTGCCCCCGTCGCAGGTACCCCGCCTGCTGGGTGTCGTGATCACATTGGTGAGCCTGATCGCCCTGGCATCCATCCTGTACAGCTCCGGAGGTGCAGGTCGATGACCCGGCCCGCCGTCGGGCACCCCGAGGAGATACCCGACCCGGGGCTGCAGAGCGAACGCACCTACCTCGCCTGGCAGCGCACCGGCCTCTCCTTCGCCGCCGTCGGCGTGTTTCTCGTGCACGCAACACGCCACCTGGGTCACCTGGGCCTGTTGGGCCGCCTGGGCGCCGGGCTTCCCGGGATCCTCGGGCTGACCACCGGTGCAGTGATCATGTTACGTGGACTCCTCCGCTACCGGCAGGCCGTCGCCGGTGCAGGTACGGGTGGGCCCGGCGTATCGGCGCCGACCGCGGTCGGCGCAGTCGCGGCCGCCGCGAGCCTGGTCGCCGTCGGCGGGCTCCTCGTCCTGCTGGCGGGCGCCTTTTAGCGCCCGCGCGACCCGGCGTCGATCACGTCGCCGCGCTTTCGCACGCCGCTCACACAGCTCAATCGTTCGATTCGCACGACCGTGCGGTCCGATGGAGGGACGATTTCGGTGAAAGGACGGTGCCGATGATGCGCGGTACACCAATGGGGACCAGAATGCGCTGGGCGGTCCGGCACGGCGCGGCGCGGGCCGTGATACGCACAGCCCAGCGTCGGGGTGATCAGCACACGCTCCTGCTCACCGATCCGACGCTTCGTGCCGACCCGTTCCCGCTGTACGACGAGATGCGCTCGCAGGGCGCTTTCACATCCGGACGGTTGGCAATGATGACTGTCAGCCACCAGGCCGCGGCTGCCGTCCTGCGCGGTGAGCAGTTCCGGGTCGGGTTCGACGGCTCGGCGCTTCCTCGGCTCCTGCGCATGGTGTGGGCCGCATCCCGCGATGAAAGGGTCAACGGCCCGCTCAACCCGCCGTCGTTGCTCGCCGTCGACCCGCCCGACCACACTCGCTATCGCAAACTCGTGTCGAAGGTGTTCACGCCCCGAGCGATCGAGAACCTGCGTGGACGTATCGAGGAGACCGCCGACGAACTCCTCGACGACATGGCGGGCGCGGCCGGGGTCGACCTCGTCGGCCGCTACGCCAGCCTGTTGCCGGTCACGGTGATAGCCGAAATCCTCGGCATTCCGGCCGATATGCGCGCACAGTTGCTGGCCTGGGGCACCGCGGCGGCACCGAGTCTCGACATCGGCCTGTCCTACCCGGAGTACCGGCATGCGGAGAATGCGCTCCGGGATATCAACACCTGGCTGCACGGGCATTTCGAACGCCTGCGCCGCAACCCGGGCGACAATCTGCTCAGCAAGCTGGTCCTCGCCGTCGACGAAGGCCAGCGACTGAACGAGACGGAATTGACCGCGACCGCACAACTACTGCTCGCAGCAGGCTTCGAGACGACCGCCAACCTGCTCGGAAACGGCGCCGTCCTGTTGCTGAGTCACCCCGAGCAACAGACGCTCCTGCGCGATGACCCGGGCCTGTGGCCCAACGCCGTCGAGGAGATCCTGCGGTACGAATCACCAGTACAAATCGCCGCCCGATTCGCGCACGAGGACACCGAGATCTGCGGTGTTCCGATACAGGCCAACCAACTGGTCGCCGTCTTTCTCGGCGGCGTCAACCGGGACCCGGCCATTTTCACCGATCCCCACTCTTTCGACATCCGGCGAGCCAACGCCCGAGAACATCTGGCCTTCTCCAACGGCATCCACTACTGCCTCGGTGCCGCGCTCGCCCGCCTCGAAGGTGAGATCGGCCTTCGTAAGCTGTTCGAGCGCTATCCGGAGCTGGCGTTCGCCGACGAGCCCCGCCGACGGCAGACCCGGGTCCTACGCGGGTACGCGGCGATACCGGTTACCCCGGAGAGCAGAACTCACCCGCCCGTCGCCGCCATCGAAAACTGACCGTGCGCACACGTCAGTCACGGAAGTGGATGGCACACCGGCTCTCAGGCGAAGCGCCCCTGGCCGCGGGCTTCTCCCGCGGTCGCTTCGGTACGCGTTTGTGCCTCGGTACGCGCATGTGCTTCGGTACGCGCATGTGTACGGGTGGCTTCGCTAACTGCGGGGGCGCCAAATCCGGTGGACGGGAACATGTCCAGCGCCGCAAGCTCGCGCCGGACACCCCGCATCCGGGTAGCCATTGCAATCTTCGTCAGCCCAGTGGCCAGTGCCGCAAGACTCACCCAGAGAACCAGCAGGGTGAGGGAGCGGTTCGGGTAGGCGGCGGCCCAGAAGGCAACCCCGATCTCGAACGCGCCGACGATCAGCGGCATCCACCACTGTGCGGTTCCGCGAAGCTCTGTCGTGCGAAGTTCCGTCAGGCGAAGTTCGGTCGTGCGAAGCTCGGCGCGGCGCGCGACGAAGGCGTTCACAACATCGTAAATACCCTTGCCCAACAGGTACCAGGCTACGATCCGGGCCACCACCGTGAAGGTCGGATCCGGCCAGGCCAACGCGACCACGCCACCGGCGACAAAGAGCACCGCGAGCAGGGCGTGTGACCAGCGCCAGTCCCGTGCTGTCGCAGTCGTGGCGAGCAACTCACTCACTGCACTGACAAGCAGGACGACACCCAGTAGTACCGCGATGGACCGTTCGGTCGTCAGATCGAACTGGATCATCGCCAGGGCGAACAAGGCCCAGGCGATCCCCACAGCGAGGACGAGCCACCACGGAACGCCTCCAGCGCGTTCACCGTCCCGGTGCGCCGGTGCTGTTGCAGCACTCACGGCTGCTCTCCCATCTCGCGGCCTGACCGAAAACCGTTCTCAGGAGCCCATTTGCGATCTTGGCTTCCTCACGGTCCAGACGCCGTGATGCCCATGTTCGGGCCTCTCATTCCTGTCGCGGCAAAGAATCATTACGGCCGCGCCGGAAACGGATGATCCGGATTGATAGGCAGATAGTGGATAAAATGCCCATAGGCCAGCGGCCAATAACTATTCCGCACTCATGACGACCAGCCTGGACCAATGCACGGGCATGCACTGGTCCAGGACCCGCAATGCCGCTGGCGGGGCCAGCCGGTAGGGGCTAGGCCTTCCGACCGACGCCGCAGTACCCGTCGACCGGGGCCGGCAGGCTACCGTCCGGAGTGGGTTCGGGCCGCCAGTGGGTGTGCGACACGACTCCGGGTTCGATCAGTTCAAGCCCGTCGAAACGGCGGGCGATCTGCTCGGGGGTGCGCAGGATGTACGGGACGGCGCCGGTCTCGTTGTAGTCGTCCTGGGCCTCGTCGAACCCGGTGTCGCCGGCCGGGCGGGTGCCGTCGTAGGTCGCCAGATAGCTGCCTGATGGCAGGGCGTCCAGCAGTCGCTTCACGATGGACAGCACCTCGTCGTCGTCGACGATGTGGCCGAGGATCCCCATCAGCATCAGCGCAACCGGCTGGTCGAAGTTCAGCGTACGCGCCGCACCGGCCAGGATGGTGTCCGGATCCCGCAGGTCGGCGTCGAGGTAGTCCGTGGCTCCGTCAGGAGTACTGACCAGCAGCGCGCGGGCGTGGACCAGTACCAGGGGGTCGTTGTCGACATAGACGATCCGGGAGTCCGGAGCGACCCGCTGGGCGACCTCATGGGTGTTGTCGGCCGTGGGTAGACCCGTGCCGATGTCGAGGAACTGCCGGATACCCGCCTCACCGGCCAGGTAGGCGACCGCACGGGAAAGAAAACCCCGGGACGCACGGGCCAGTTCGCTGATACCCGGGAAGACCTTGACGTATTCATCGCCAGCGGCCCGGTCCACCGGGTAACAGTCCTTGCCGCCCAGCCAATAATTCCAGATCCGGGCGGAATGCGGAACGGAGGTGTCGATCCTCGACCACAGGTCTTGCTCGGACGACTCATCGCCTGCCATGGGGGCGGTCTCCTGGTATGCGTAATGTCTGCTGTCGTTCCATACCGTACCGCCACAACCAGGACCCGCCCACCCCGCCCGGCCACTTCCGGCGAAACAGCACCCGACGATAGGAACGCGCCGGACGACACGCCCGGGAACCGTCCGCGAATTAAGAGATCATCTGATACTGGATCTCTCCACGATCTATCCTGCACGGATCGTGCACCGGCTGACGGAGCCCGGCGCGAGCTGCCTGGCGGGTTCCGGCTCGCGGATCTGGTAGTCCGGCCCCAGACTTGTACCCGTCCCTATTCGTCCGAGCTTCTGGCGACGATCGGCATCGCTCACGGCCACGGCAGGACTGGTCCCACCATGAATCCAACGCCGCCACCCCAGTGGCCGGACGCGGCGGGCAGCCTTCCTTTTCCCTCTCCTGACCCGTCGCCCGACCCGCGGAGCCTGCCGACATCCAAGCCGTGGGAAGACGTGCTACTCAGTTCGCAGCTGTTCGACGTGGCGCCGATGATACTGAGCATCGTTGATCGCGAGCTGCGGTTCCGCGCAGTGAACCACCTCGCTGCCGCAGCTGCCGGCCTGACCCCTCAGGAGATGATCGGCCAGCCTGGCCCGGATCTGCTGCCGCACATTGACCCCGGCGGTTGGGAGATGGACCGCCAGGTACTGGCAACCGGTGAAGCGATCATCAATGAGGAGGTTACCGGCGCGACCCTTGCCGACCCGGCGGACGAACCGTACGCAGCCGACGCCGACCGCCGCCTTAACGCTGCAACGCGCTCTACTGCCCCGGGACGTCCCGGCCGTGGATGGCTTGGAACTGACATGGCGCTACCAACCCGGCACCGTCGGCACCGAAGCGGGCGGCGACTCGTTCGACGACGACGTCACTCTGCTCCTCGCTCGCACCAACCCGTGCTCGCATGGGTCGTGATCGGCCCGGACGATCCCGCCCTGCGACCTGATCCGGCACCGTACCCTCGCGCTGTGCACCATGACCGTCACGGACGGCGCACTCTAGTGGAATACCTGACAACTCCTTGCACGTACTTTCACGAGTATTCGATCAACTCCCAGCGGTTGAGACGACTGTTACGTGACGTCGCGGTCGTCCTGATCTCCCCGTCGGTTTCCATCCGGCGCAGCCAGCGCAGCACTCCCTCAGCGGTAAGCGCCAGTTCGGCAGCCATCTCGTGCGCGCTGCGAGGGCCGTTCGCGAGGAGGGCGCGGATTTCTTCTCGTCTTCCTTCACTTCGGCTACGACGAGCTGTTGATACGGTGCCGGTAGCATCGGGGTACGGGCTCGGCTGCGCCAGGTCTGGTGCCTCGACACCGGTCAAATCCGTTGCGAGGCGCCAAACGGTCCACCGGCGATCGCTTCTCTTGTCGAGAAGTCCGCGTAGTGCCATTCCAGTCAGATCCTTTGTAGCGGTGAGCGAATCGCAACCGGTGAGCGTTCGGTACTGATGGTTGGTGATCGTCGCGTTGCGGCGAAGGAACGCGAGGCCGAGGCGTTGCCGGTCTGTCAGCGCCACGGTGTCGATCGTTGACAGCCAGCCCACGGCATCATCGTCCAGGAGCCCGTGATTCTGTATCACAACACGAAACTCGCGCACGTTATCGACGAGGTTGGGCGGTTCAATGCCCGCGCTGCGCAGCGCGGCCGCGGTTGCGAGCAGGCCCGAGCCGCGATTTTCACAGACAGTGCGATTCGTGCCCGGTATCTCGACGTCCTCAAGGAGCTTGGACAGTAGGGCGTTCCGGGACGACGAGACCGATTCGGCGAGCAGATCTTCCCTGGCGATCGGCCCGTGGAGGCCACCCGGGCTGCTTACTTCAAGACGGTCTGGATAAAGTCCGATGCGAACCTGGGTCCCGTGTGCAAGAGGGTGATAGTCACGATGCATGAGCGCATTGGCCACAATCTCCCGGATGGCCTCTTCAGGATACTCCCACTGGTCTTGTCGACCGAGGCCGACGATGACAGAGCGACGTTTCATGTTTCGGCGCATGGCAGTCAGCGCGGTCGCGACCATGGTGGGGATAGGGCCATCTACTGATTGGTTGTCAAGGAAACGGGTCCCATCCTGCAGGGGTTCCCCGTTGACAGTGGGATACGCAACGAAAGTCACATCGAGTTGAGGATAGAAGCGCTGCGGATAGCGGCCGAGCGCGAGAAGACCGGCGAGAGTAGGCTTTGCTCCGTCTTCGGTATCGACAATAACCCGGACCAGGCGGAGCGCCTCATCGTCCGAAGCTTTGGCAAACACAGGTCCCCGTGTTTCGCGCAGGCGGCGAAGCAACGCAGCGACAAGGTCCGAATCGAGATCATCCAGACCGGCATCCGGCACCGGAAAGGTGTCATCGCGGGGTTGGCCGCGAGAAGCGACCATGACGTGTACCTCGTATGAGGTAAGGGCCCGGTCGCCGTCGTGCGTGCGGAGATACGAACCTCGATCTATGCCACGTGTCCGCAGATGACAGGGTTTGCGATCCGTTGGTAGCTCGTCGACCCGCGCCACAACAACCGGCCGGCCATCCACCGCTACAATATCGATTTCAGGGCGGATTGGCGGGTCCAACTGATCAGCACAGGCCGAAGCAAGATCACTTGCGACCTTCGGCGCATCGATCGCAACTGACTGGAATCCCCGGGCCTCATCCAGTCCGAGGATCAGGAGACCGCCCTGTGCGTTTGCGAAGGCCGAGACGGTCTCGGCGACCGATTTGGGCAGGCCGCTCGCTGCGGCCTTCACTTCGATCGCCTGCAGGTCGGTACGGGCGCGACGCAGGCGAACAAGCGCCTCGTCGACATCTCTCTGCAAATTGGCCACTGCACCCTCTCGCAACTCACAACTCACAACTCAACATACACCGAAGTTGTGAGTCAGACTTGCGAGTAGAGGTTGTGAGTCAGACTTGCGACTTGCAGCGTCAGGCACCACCCTGCGCAAGCTGATGGCACTCGCCGGACACTCCACACCGCGCACGACGCTGATCTACGAGCGGGGAGCGGGCCTCCGAAGTCGCCCACGGTACCCGAGCTGAGCTCGGAAACGGTGGACTTCCGAGCTGCTTCCGAGCTGTTCGCCACAGTCCGCACGCTCCGCACGGCCGACCCCGCGGCTGGTCACATCCCATCAGGGCCGGACCGTCCCGACGGTCGGGGGCGTCCTCCTGTTCGGGCGCGACATCGACCGCGACCGGCTGTTCCCCGACGCCTGAATTCAGGCTGGCCGCTTCCGCGGAAGCAACAAGAGCCACATCGCCGACCAGATGGAGATTCGTTCCCACCTGCCACTCGCCGTCGATGACATGATCATCTTTGTCCACAAGCGCAGCCTGCACGGGACCGAAATCGGTCCGGTCCGGCGCACCGAGCGGTGGACCATCCCCCGTCGCCTTCCGTGAATCGCTTGCCAATGCGTTGATCCACCATCATTACACCGCGCGTGGCGCTGTACATGTCCAGTGGCGGGACGATCAGTTTGAGATTTCCAATCCGGGTGGTTTCCCTTCCGGTATCCGGCTGGACAATCTGCTCGTCGCACCACCGCACCCGCGCAACCCGTTGATTGCGGATGCATTCAAGCAAACGGGGATCGTTGAGCGGACCGGCCGTGGTATTAATCGGATCCTGTCTC
>NZ_CAUVXI010000150.1:0-13987 GCF_963555845.1 Protofrankia sp. Cas8
CCTGTCGACAGCGCGACGCGCATAGTCGGGGCGGCCGTTGACCCGCCCGGCAAGCCGCCCCTCGTCGTCGACCTCGTTACCGAACTTGGTGGCGAGGACGACCTCGTCCCGCCGGCTGGCGATGGCCGCGCCGACGAGCCGCTCGTTGGTCCATGGCCCGTACATGTCGGCCGTGTCGAGGAAGGTCACGCCGAGATCGAGCGCACGGTGGATCGTGGCCGTTGACTCGGCGTCGTCGCGGGCGCCGTAGAAGGCGCTCATCCCCATGCATCCCAGTCCCTCAGCAGAGACGGCTAGGCCAGCCGTGCCCAAGGTACGCAGCTGCACTGTGGTCACTCCATCGGTTGTGTTCGGCGGATCGTCATCAGCTCAGTGGTCTCCAGCTAACCGCGGCACGGCCAAGGCCGGGTTGACCCGGCCCGACCCGGGGTCGGACCGACCGTAGTTCTCCTAGGACCAGCTTCGCGCCGCCCGCCGGCTCACCCCGACGGGGACAATAGGCCGCATGGACCGGCGGGATGAGTTGCGGGAGTTCCTGCGGGCACGGCGGTCGCGGTTACGTCCCGGCGACGGCGACATACCCGCGTTCGCCGGAGCCCGTCGCGTTCCCGGACTGCGTCGCGAGGAACTCGCTCTGCTCGCCGGCATCAGCGTGGACTACTACGTCCGCCTCGAGCAGGGTCGCGTCGCGAACCCCGGAGAGACGGTCCTCGATGCGCTGGCCCAGGCGTTGCAACTCGACGACGCCGAACGGGATCACCTGTTCCACCTCGCCCGCCCGGCGCGGACCCGCCCGCGACCGGTGGCGCCACAACGGGTCCGCCCGACGCTACGGGTGATGCTTGAGCAGATGTCGGGCACACCGGCGTTCATCACCGGCCGGCGCTCCGACGTCCTCGCCTGGAATCGGCTCGCCGCCGCCCTCATCACTGACTTCGACGCGATCCCGGCCGTCCAGCGGAACATGTGCCGGTTCATGTTTCTTGACGAGACGGCGCGGTCGCTCTATCGGGAATGGGAGAAGGTCGCCCGCGTATCGGTCAACGTGCTGCGCCTACGCGCCGGGCAGTACCCGCACGACCCGGAGCTCGCGTCCCTGGTCGGTGAGCTGTCGGTGCACAGCCCCGAGTTCCGGCGCTGGTGGGCCGACCATCAGGTAGCTGAACGCACCCACGGCACGAAGGCCTACCAGCATCCGCTCGTCGGCGAGCTGACTGTCGCGTACGAAAACTTCCGCCTCGCCGACAACGGCGAGCTGACCCTCACCGTCTACAGCGCCCCGCCCGGCTCACCGTCTCGCACGGCACTCGACATGCTCGCCAGCCTCACCAGCCCAGGCCCAACTGCAGCCGCAAGCCCAGCTCCGGCCGACAGCACCGCAGCGGCGGCGCCAACAGACGGACTGTCTTACGCCACCGCGCAGAACCGGGCCGGCGGAGCCGCGATCGGTCGTCCCTAGAACGAATCCGCGGAGTTCAGGCTCTGGTATACGCTGACCTCAGGCGGCGCGGATACTCCGGCGGCCTGCATGAGTCCGGGGATCTCGGTCTGGTTCGCGAAAAAATTCTGGAACGCCTCCACGCTTTCCCATTCGTCGACCGCCAGCACATGGTCCTCGCCGGCCACAAACCGGTGGTGCAGGCAACCCTGCGCCTTGCCGTCGCTGGATACCGCCGCGAATTCTGCCGCCCGTTCGCGGTGCGCTTCTCCGAACATCGTCGGATCCACGACAAACTTGACGATCACTGTTACCGACATTTTCTACCCCCGTGTTCAAGGCGGCGACCGGGCCGCCGGACCCACCAGCGTTCTGGTGCCTCCGCACCTTAGGGCAAGCCGTACCAGGTTATCAACACGGGCGTGCGTTCTCGTACAATCGGCGACCAGGCGAACACAGAACCGCCGCCGTGGTCCATTCCCTGCCGAGACCGAGCGGGTGGACTGTGATCAGGGGATGGACTGTGATCAGAGGGTGGCCGTCGGCCTGAGGCGGCGTGCCATCTACGGCAGGAGCCGCCAGCGTCTGCCCGCCAGCCACGTCAAGCCGGCTATCGCGCTGGGCGCCGGACGGGTGCTGGTAGTGGGTACCGAGCCGATCCGCAACCCCGAGGTTCCGCCCGGCGGTCGCCCGCCGCAGGAACCCGCGGTACAAGATTCCGCCGCACCGATGTTGAAGGCTGTACGGAAGAGGTCCTGGCGAATCGTTTGTCCGGCGCACGATTTCTGCTGGACCCTGAACTGGCGCTTCTTCGCACCCTGCTTGGTCCGCTCCCGAGTAGCAACGATATCCTCAGCTACCTGCTCTTCGAACCGGACTTCGTCGACACCGTGATTCAGCTGGGCAGCGACGATGCGAAAACAATCCTCAAACAAGTACTCTCCACGCCGAACCCGGAAAAAATTTCTGGCTGATGACGGAGTTCCCGTGAACCGGAGCGCCACAGGAATTTCTGGGGTGTTTCGGTGGAGGTCATTCATTCGTGTCAGCGGACTCATCGGCCAGGTGCCGGCTCAGCCGTCGGATCGCCTGTTCCAGGTCGGGCAGGTCGTGGTCGACGGTGGCCTGCAGGATCGCGTGCGAGGTGTCGAAGTAGCGGTGGGCCAGGTGATCGCGCATTCGTGCGATCTGCTTCCAGGGGATGTCCGGTTCGGTGGCGAGCAGGTCAGTGGGTAGAGCTTTGACGGCCTCCCCGATCTCGAGGAGTCGGATTCGGACCGCGTCGAAGACCAGACCATCCGAGAGGTTGCCGCGCTGCAGGTGGGAACCGATCGCCTCGATCGCGGCGAGGATGTCGGACACCCGCTGACGGTCCCGGTAGGTCACAGCGCCACCTGTTCGCGCTCGACCCGCGCGCGGACCTCGGGCTTGAGGTCCTGCGCCGGGACCAGGTCGACCGGGACACCGAGAATGGTCTCCAACGCGTCCTGCACGCGACCGAGCCCGAGCAGTCCCAGATCGGCGGGCAGGTCGGCGAGTAGGTCCACGTCGCTGTCAGGGCGGTCCTGCCCGCGGGCCACACTGCCGAACACCCGCAGGTTCGACACCCTGTGCGCTGCGGCGGCCGCGATCAGCTCCCGCCGGTGGTGACGGACCACGCGCCCGATCGGCCCAGACAGCATCTGTAGCTGGTGCGGCGGTCTGCGAATTCCCACGGTGAGCTCGAACCCGGACGCCTCGATCAGCGCAGCCAGCGTCGACACGGCCGGCTGCCGGTGCCCGGACTCGTAGGCGCTGATCACGCTCTGCGTCACTCCCGCGCGGGCCGCCAGCTCGATCTGAGTCAACCCCGCCCGGCGACGCGCGTCTCGAAGCACCGTTGCCGCCACGTCACCGGAAGAGAGCACGCCCCCGATAATATCGCGAATCGTCGATATTGAACAAGCTGGTGAGTCGCTGAGGACGGGCCTGCGCCTGACCCGCTGCCGGGCCACGTCTGCGACGGGGGGGCCGATTCACGATGGCTGACGGTGACGGCCACGGTGAACTACCCGGCCCGGTCACGGACCAGAACGCCACCCAGCGGTGTGACGGCCTTCAGGCCGCCAGCTCAGCTGGCCCGGACCACTGGCCTCAAGTATCACGTACTGGGGGGCTTCGGGCCTGTTCATGACGCGCCGCACGGCATCGAATAGATCATCACGGATCGTGCAGCAGACACACCCGTTCGCCAGGCTGACGACCGCACAGTCGTCCACGCCGACTACGAGGTCTGCGTCGATGCTCAACGAGCCGAAATCATTGACGAGCACCACGACCCGGAGCCCGTGATCACCGCCCATAATCCGGTTCAGCAGAGTGGTCTTCCCCGCCCCGAGAAAGCCCGTGAGAACGGTAACCGGAACCGGCCACACAGGCTGCAGCTCCGGATAAACCAC
Organism: Protofrankia sp. Cas8; assembly: GCF_963555845.1. Classification (NCBI taxonomy): domain Bacteria; kingdom Bacillati; phylum Actinomycetota; class Actinomycetes; order Frankiales; family Frankiaceae; genus Protofrankia; species Protofrankia sp. Cas8. The sequence continues at coordinate 3,877 of NZ_CAUVXI010000150.1, forward strand.
GCTGTTCGACATCTGCTACCACCAGGTGGTGGCCTACGGGCTTAAACGTCGCCAGATCGGCGACGCTCAGGTCGGTGTCCTGGAGCCGCTCTCGGGCCCGTCCCGGGCCGACCTGATCGGCGTGGACTTGATCGGCCCGGTGGGCGCGGGGGACCCGGGGTAGACCGGATGATCGGGCCGTATTGGTGGGAGCGGCCGGTGATCGAACCGGACAGGAAGATGGCCAGGAAAACGCTGAGGCCGAACAGGGCGATCGTCAGGGATGCGGCGCCGCCCAGTAGTGAGCGCCAGCCGATCCGCCCGCCGAGCAGGAAGTGTTGCATCCACCATGCCCAGCCGAATACCAGCGGGGAGCAGATCAGGCCGGTCACCACGGCCCTCCGCCACACCACACCCCGCCCCGCCCCGCCCCGCCCCGCGCCGCGCCGCGGAGATCAGACGGATGGCCAGCCGCCCGAGGACCAGGCGAGGTAATGGCCGAGGTCGCGTCGGGTGATTCGCCGCATGAGCGTGTTATCGGCTTCGGGCCGGGCACGGTTGATGTGCGCAGGCACGGTTGATGTGCGGGCGACGAGGGGAGCAACATGTCGAACGGTCACGAATCGGCGGATGCGGTGACGCCGGCCCAGAGCCGTTACGGCGGCGGCCCAGGGGCAGGGATCACGCTGCCCCCCTACTACCGGCCGACGCCGAGTGCGAAGAACGGCACGACGTTCTTCCCACTCGCCGAGGAACTGGGCGACGACGAAATGCGGATCACGTTCGCCGGTTCGTGTCCGTTCCCGCCACGGCGTGACCAAGCGGGCACCTGCATTCTGGTCGAGCTGGGCAACGGGCGGAGCTTCGTCTTCGATTTCGGCCCCGGCTGCCTGCGCAACCTCGTCGCGCTACAGATCCCGGTCCCGTCGATCAACGACATCTTCCTGACGAACCTGCACTCGGCGACGATCGGGGAACTGCCCTACCTGTACGCGTTCGCTCCGTGGACCGGGCGCTGGAAGCCGCTGCGGGTGCACGGCCCGTCGGGTCGCACGCCGTGGGAAGGTACCGCAGCGATGATCGAGGGCATGAAGACGATGGCCCACTGGCACACCAAGGCCTTCTCGGGAGCCCCCGTGGGCGACGGCTATGAGGTCGACGTCGACGAGTTCGACTGGACCGACGACGGCGGGATCTGCTACGACCACGACGGTGTCACGATCCGGCACTGGCGCCGGGTCCACACCATGGCCGGCGCGACCGGCTACCGGCTCGACTGGAACGGCCTGTCGTTCGTCTGGACCGGCGACGGCCGCCCGGACGAACTGACGATCGAGCAGTCCCAGGGTGTTGATGTGTTCGTGACCGCGCTCCAGCTCGATATTGGGCCGATTGCGGAGATCACGACCGGTGTTCCCGAGGTCGTCTACGACCTGTCGACGGACCGGGGACACACGAGCCACTACGGCGCCGGCTACATGATCAACCAGGTCAACCCGCGGATGGGGATGGTCACCCACCTGGCGGTCGAGCACGGGCTGATCAACGAGACGATCGCCGGGGTCCGCACCCACTGGGACGGCCTGTTCGCGCTCGGCGCACCTGACGGTGTGGTCGTCAACGTCACCAAGGACGCGATCTCGAACCGCCACGCCGCGCTCCCGGATGCGGCCAACGCGCGAAGCGCCACGACCCGCAACGAGCTGCGCGCCATGTTCGGTGGAACGATTCCCGAAACCCTTGAAATCCCCGCGCCGAAGTATGTGATCTCGGAGCTGGTGGATGAGGAGACCCTCGCGCGCGAGATCCCCGCCACGACGTACGCGCCGGCGGACGTCCAGCGTCCGATGGTGCGCGAGTTCCCGGCCCACCTCGTGGGCAAGAAGATCCCGATCGCCATGCTGCTCGGGGCCAAACAGGTCTCCGACGCACTGCAGGACCTCACGAAGGCCTACCGGACACTTACGGAAGCGGTCGGGGAACTCACCTCCGGTGTCCTGACCAAGACGATTCCCAACGACTGGGTCGGGCGCCGCGTGACCGACGGCGTGAACGCGGCGACGCGAGCCGCCACCCAGGCCCTGGGCGCCACCGCCAGCGCACAGCGCGGCATGGCGGAACGCGTCCAAAAAGGGGCCGCCGCGGCCCAGGGCCAGAGCATGAGCCACGCCGCCCAGCACGCCGCGCAGCACGCCGCCAGCGTGGTGCGCGGCGCGGTGGAGGCGATCAGCAGGCCGGTGACCGCCCCACGGCCGGCACCGAATGCCACCACCAGCGGCGCTGCGGACGGAGTACGCGAGTCGAGCCGCAGCGCGACGGGCACTGAGACGCCTGCGCAGAGCCGTTACGGCGGTGGCCCGGGCGCCGGGATCACGCTGCCGCCGTACTACCGGCCGACGCCGAGCGTGCAGAACGCGACGACGTACTTCCCACAGTCCGAGGAGCTGGGCGCCGACGAGATGCGGGTGACGTTCGCCGGCTCGTGCCCGTTCCCGCCCAGGCGCAGCCAGGCCGCGACGTGCATCCTGGTCGAGCTGGGCAACGGGCGGAGCTTCATCTTCGACTTCGGCCCCGGCTGCCTGCGTAACCTCGTCGCGCAGCAAATCCCAATCGCGACGATCAACGACATCTTCATCACGCACCTGCACGTGGACCACTATGGGGAGCTTCCATACCTTCATGGCTCGGCTCCGTGGATGGGGCGTTGGACGCCGCTGCGGGTACACGGCCCGTCGGGTAACACGCCGCGGGAGGGCACCGCGGCGATGATCGAAGGCCTGCAGCAGATGAACCACTGGAACACCACCGCATCCTCGACCGTCCCGGTCGGCCGCGGCTTCGAGGTTGAGGTGAACGAGTTCGACTGGACCGACGACGGCGGCGTCTGCTACGACCAGGACGGCGTCACCATCCGCCACTGGCGCCGGATCCACAACATGAACGGCGCGACCGGCTACCGGCTCGACTGGAACGGCCTGTCGTTCGTCTGGACCGCCGACGGCCGCCCGGACGAGCTGACGATCGAACAGTCCCAGGGCGTCGACGTGTTCGTGACCGAACTGCAGATGGACACCGGCGCGCTCGTAGCGATCAAGACCGGTACGCCGGAAATCCTCTACGACATGACCATCGACCTGGTACACACCGATCACTACGCCACCGGCTACATGATCAATCAGGTGAATCCGCGGATCGGTATGGTCACCCACCTTGCCTACGACAACGATCTCATCGGCGAGGCGATCGCCGGGGTGCGCACCCACTGGGACGGCCTGTTCGCGCTCGGCGCACCCGACGGGGTGGTCGTCAACGTCACCAAGGACGCGATCTGGAACCGCCAGGCCGCGCTCCCGGATGCGGCCAACCCGCGCAGCCCGCGTACCTCCGATGAGCTGCGGGCAATCTTCGACGGCGCGCCTCGAAAGGTCCCGGCACCGACACACACGGTTTCCGATCTCGTCGACCGGGTAACGCTCGCCAGGGAGATCCCCGGCGAGCGTTACGTCCCGGTGGACGTGCAACGCCGAGCCGTGCGGACGTTCCCGCAGAGCCTGGTCGGCGAACAGGCCCCGCTCGGCGAACGGACCCATTGGTGACAAGCGGTGACAAGCGGTGACCGGCAATGCCCTCCGGCCGTAGCGAAAACCGCGCACCGTCGGATGGGCTTGGGCCTCACGCCACGGTGACGACGACCTTGCCGCGGGCGTGTCCCTGCTCCACGTGGCGCAGGCCCTCGGCCGTGTCGGCCAGCGGATACGTTCGGTCGACGACCGGCGTGAGCGTCCCATCCTCAATGAGCCCGGTGAGGGCGAGCAGCTCCGCCCGGTCCTCCCGGGTCGGGAGGATCCGCAGGCGCTGTCGGACGAAACCGTTGACCACGACCGCCCGCAGCATGGGGCCCACCGCCCCGACCACGCGGCCCGGTGAGCCGCCGGCGTTGAGCACGAGGGTCCCCGTCGGGGTCAGCGCCCGGCGCAGCCGGCGCAGCGGCCGGTTGCCCACGTTGTCGAGGATCACGTCGTAGTGCGCGTGCCGGTCGGTGAAGTCCTCCGCCGTGTAGTCGACGACGTGTGCGGCACCGATCGAGCGCACCAGCTCGACGTTGCCGGTGCTGCACACCCCGGTGACCTCCGCGCCCAGCGCCGCCGCGATCTGGACGGCATACGTGCCGACGCCGCCGGCGGCCCCGTTGACCAGCACCTGATGTCCGGCCCGCACCTCACCCACGTCCCGGATCCCCCGCAGGGCGGTCGCCGCCGCCACCGGGACCGCCGCCGCCTGCTCGAAGGTCAGGCCCGCCGGCTTGGGCACCACCTTGTCCGCCTCGGCGCGGGCGTATTCGGCGAACGCTCCCGGGCAGAAGCCGAACACCTCGTCGCCGGCCTGCAGCCCGCGCACGTTCGCGCCGACCGCCTCCACCCGACCCGCCGCGTCGAGCCCGGCCACCCGGTACTTCGGCCTGGTCAGGCCCACTCCCATAAGCCGCGCGACGAGCGGGTCGCCTCGCAGCATGTGCCAGTCGTACGGGTTCAGCGCGGCGGCGTGCACCCGAACCAGCACGTCGTCGGCCCCGATCTCGGGCAGGTCGGTGTCCACCAGCCGCAGGACGTCCGGCGGGCCGAACCGCTCCTGGACGATCGCCTTCATCAGGTCTCCTCATGTCGTCACGCCCCTATTGCCGGGCACTCCAACGCTAAACCGGCGTAACGGTCCGGCGCGGTGGGGCTACCCCCACCGTTGCGTGGCCGCGCGGGCGGCTGCGGACCGGACCACACGAACGCCGGCGACGTTATTACGTCAGACGCTTGGAGCACGGAAAAAATGGTTCGAGCGGCCGGCGCCGGTCGTGCCATCATCACGGCATGCCCGTTGCCGCACCCCAGACCGAGTACGGCGACCGTGAATTGGCGTTGACCGGGGAAATCCTGCGCACGGTCGTCGGTTCCGGCGTGCACGGCATCGCCATCGAGGGCACCGACGACCACGACGAGATGGGCGTCTTCATCGAACCCCCGGCCTACCTGATGGGGCTCGGTAAGCCGTCCGACCACTACGTGTTCCGGACCCAGCCCGAGGGCGCACGCTCCGGTCCCGGCGACACCGACCTGGTGATCTACTCGCTGCGGAAGTATCTGCGGCTGGCGACAAAGGGCAACCCAACGGCGCTGCTACCGCTGTACGCGCCGGCCGACACGGTGCTGCTCGTCACCCCGCTGGGCGAGGAACTGCGCAGGTTGGTTCCGGCCATGCTCTCGCAGCAGGCGGTGCGCCGGTTCCTGGGTTACCTGGACTCCCAGCTCAATCGACTGGTCGGCCGCGGACCGCGACGCGGGACACCCAACCGACCGGAACTGGTGGCCCGGTTCGGCTACGACGTCAAATACGCCTCCCACGCTCTACGGTTGGCCTACCAAGGCAGGGAGGTCGCCCGCGACGGACGGCTGACCTTGCCGATGCCCGAACCGGAACGGCAACGCGTCCTGCAGGTCAAACGCGGGGAGGTCCGTGAACTCGGCGCCGTGCTGGACGAAATCGCCGACGTCCAGTCTCAGGTGGAGAACCTTCTCGCGGCCGGCCGAACACCATTGCCGGCCCAACCGGATCTGGCGACCGTGCAGGAATGGTGCGTCGAGGCTCATCGACGGCACTGGGGCTGGACCTGATCCACGGTAAACAGCGGTGACGGCCGCCGACCGGGGGTCGATGTGATGGGCGGCGGGCGACCTCATCCGCGGCCAGTACGCGCGACTGGTCCACGCCGATCTGTTGGGGACGTCACTTTGGGCATGCCTCGTCTCGGACGTCACCGATCACATTACCTGCCGATCGTAATATTACGTACGTCATACTACCATCTAGGATGGGGTGCAGGGCAAGGGCCTTGCAAAGCGAATGGAGGAGCCCGGTGGCGCGCTACGACAAGGAGCACAAGCAGGCGACGCGGCAGCGGATCATCGAGACGGCGGGCTATCGGTTCAAGCAGGACGGCATCGACGGCTCCGGCGTCGCCACGCTGATGGCGGACGCGGGGCTGACCAACGGTGCGTTCTACGCCCACTTCGCGTCCAAGGAGGACCTCGTCGCGACAGTCGTCGCTGACCAGCTCGGTACACAGGCCGCGAGGTTCAGCACGCTGGCGCCCGGCCGAGCGGGACTGGAGGGGTTCGTACGCGACTACCTGACGCCTCAGCACCGGGACAACCCCGGCGCCGGATGCCCCTCCGCCGCTCTGCTCGACGAGATCGGGCGCTGCGCGACCACAACCAAGCACGCCTACACCGACGGTACGCGGGCCATCGTGGACGAAATCGCCGCCCGTCTGGCTCCTGACGATCCGCAGTCCGCACGCGGAAAGACGCTCGGGCTCTTCACGTTGATGGTGGGAACGATGCAGCTGTCCCGCGCCCTGTCCGACCCGAGGTTCGCCGACGAGGTCCTCGAACAGGGCATCCAGAACGCCCTCGCATTCATACGCTGAGCACCACGCATGGCGCTCCGCGGCGGAACGCGCACGGCTCAACCGTATTGGGGCTGACGACCGGTCGTGCGGATTCTGCGAGGCCGGCCCCCTCGACCGCGACTGGCGGGAGCGAAGGGGCCGCCTCCCCTCCGGCTCTACCGCTCGAGGAATTCGAGGGCCTTTTCGACGAACTGCCCGTGGAACTGGAAGATGCCGCCGTGCCCGGCGTCGGGGTAGATCACCAGCTCACTGTCCGGCAGGCGTCGAGCCAGGTCGGCCGAGTTCTTCGTCGGTACCATCCTGTCGCTCTCGCCGTTCGCGACGAGCACGGGCTGGCGAATGACGGAGAGGTCGGATGGCCGCTCCAGCCCCCAGCGGTGGATGGCCTTGAGCTGTGCGCCGTAGGACTTGAGGGAGATCGCCTTGTCTCGGTTGTCGGTGCGCTCCTTCAAGCGTGCCAGAAACTCCTTGCCTGCCTGACGCCCGTTGGGAGTCCTGGTGAAGAAGAGGAACTGCTTCGGGTCCTGCAACGTGAGCAGCCCGCGGATGGTGTCGAGATGCGACAGCTTGGTGACGTTCTTGATGCCCTCGCCGCCGGCGGGCCCCGTGCCCGCGAGGATCAGCGTGCGGACGAGCTGGGGTTCGTCCTGAGCGATCACCTGGGCGATCATGCCGCCCATGGAGAAGCCGAGGATGTCGACCTTGTCCAGACCCAGCGCCCGGATGAAGGTGACGGCGTCCGTCGCCATCGCCTGGATGGTGTTCGGCGTCGAGCCGGTGGACGCGCCGACGCCCCGGTTGTCGAACGTGAGGACCCGGTGCTTCGCGGCGATGCCGTCGACGACCCGAGGGTCCCAGTTGTCGAGGACCGCGGCCAGGTGGGTGAGGAAGACCACCGGGACGCCGGTCTTCGGGCCGAGCTCCCGGTAGGCGAAATCCACGCCACCGGCGGAGACGGTGCGGGTCGCTGCGTTCTGGTACGACGTCACCACGTTGTTTCGTATTCCTTGTCTGTTATTCACGGCCAGGTCCTTCTGTGGGTGGGATTTCTGTGAGCGTTGTGTGCCACGCCCCTCGAGCAGAGCGAGGGCGCTGCGCAGTCAGGCCGCGAGGAAGAGGTTGACCTGCGTGACGAACTCGTCGATGTGCTGGAACAGGAAGGCATGGCCAGCATCGCTGTAAAGAACGAGGGTGGAGTCGGGGACCTGCTCGACCGCCTTGTAGGAGGCGATGGCGGGGATCATCACGTCGTGGATCCCGTTGGCATACAGGACCGGCTGGCTGATCGCCTGCAGCTCGGACTTGAGCTGGTCCCAATTCACGGCCAGGAGGCGGGCGACAGCGGCAAGTTGGCCGCGGGCAGCCTCCTCGGTCACCGCGGGGCCGCCTTCGAGGCGCTTTGAGACCTTCGCGAGGTGCTCGAGTCCGGATGCGCGGGCCTGTTCGGTCTCGGGGTAGAAGAGGTAGAGCAGGTCTTCGGCGTCCGCGTCCGGCTTGGCCATGATGGAGAGCACCCGCTCGCTCATATCCGGGGTGCCCGGCGCCACGCCCGGCCCGCTGCTACCCGCGACGATGATCTTGCGTACGAGGTCGGGCCGGCGCAGGGCGACGTGGTGCGCCACGATGCCACCGAGTGACCAGCCGAGCAGGTCGACCTGCGTCAGGCCGAGAGCATCGATGAACTCGATCGCACCCTCGGCGAACCCCTCGGAGGTGTCGCGAGGCTCACCGCTGGTGTACCCGATGCCGACGTTGTCGAACAGGATGACGTCGCGGTCCTGGGTGAGGCGGTCGATGAACTCCGGGTCCCACCAGTCGATGGTGCCGCGGAACCGCATGAGCAGGACAAGCGGCACACCACCCTGCGGGCCCGTGCGCCGGTAGGTGAACACCGTGGAGGGGCCGGCGGCAGTGTGGTTCTCGAGGGTGTCAGCCATGTAGGTCGTCATGAGTCTCTCTTCCCTGTTGTCTCCCAGGCTGTGACGGCAGGCTGAAGTTCGACGGGCGCAGGCCGTGGGAATGGATCCCTGCGCGGTCGAGCCTCTCGTCATCGCATGTCACTGATTGAAGTATGTCCGTAATTCTATCACGCCGCAAGTCGGCGGGCCGAGCAAGATGAAGAGAGCAGGAGGACATGAAGGCTTTCATCGTCGAGCGCTACCGCAAGGACGGCCTCCGAGGTCCCAGAACCCGAGCTGGGAGACGGCGACGTCCTGGTCTGGGTCCGCGCCGCCGGCGTCAGCCCGCTGGACTCGAAGATCCGGAACGGCGAGTTCAAGCGCATCCTGCGCTACCGTCCGCCGTTCGTGCTCGGGCACGACGTCGCGCTCAAGCCGGCCGCGCTCTCCATGCAGGAAGCGGCCGCGGTGCCCCTGGTCGGCCTCACCGCATGGCAGACACTCGTCGAGCGAGCGAACGTGACCGCCGGCCAGAAGGTCCTCATCCACGCCGGCTCCGACGGCGTGGGGACGATGGCGATCCAGCTCGCCAAGCAGCTGGGCGCGACCGTCGCGACGACCACGAGCACTGCGAACGTGGACTGGGTGAAAAGCCTCGGCGCCGACGTCGTCGTCGACTACAAGCACGACGACTTCGCCACGGTCCTCTCCGACTACGACATCGTCCTCCATCCGTTGCGCTCGACCAAGTAGTCGGCCGCGCCTCGGTCTTGCCGCCTGTTTCCCGGAAGCTGGCGGCGTCGAGAAGGTCCTAGTACACTGATGTACTGAACCTTCCTTGATCCGAAGGGGCCGTCGGTGAGCTATCAGCTGGCGATGGTCGACGAGGTAAGGGAATGGTTGCATACGCTGCGCCGGGCAGACCGAACGACCGCGATCGGTGTAGGCCAGGCGCTGGCCGCCCTCCTGGCGGAGGGGCCTGGCCTCGGACGGCCGCTGGTCGATCGGATCAAAGACTCGCGGATACACAACCTGAAAGAACTCGTGCCCCGGCTCGACCGGGACGAGCGAGGTCCGTGTCCTGTTTGTGTTCGATCCGGAGCGTCGAGCGGTCCTACTCGTCGCGGGCGACAAGGCGGGCGAATGGTCCGCCTGGTACCGGCGGGCGATACCGCTGGCCGAAGCCCGGTACGCCGTCTACCTCAAGGAGCGTGACCAGTGAGCGCGGTTCACGACTACGACAGGGACAGCTTCCTCGCGGAGTTCTTCCCCGACGACGCCGACCGCCACGAAGTCGAATCCGGCGCCAGCCGACTCGTTGCCGAGAACCGCGCCCATCGACTTGCCGAGATGCGTCGCCGGCTGGGCCTGACCCAGGCGGACGTCGCCGACCGGATGCACGTCCGCCAAGAACGCGTCTCCGCGATCGAGCGGGCCACCGTCGATGCCAGCGAGCTGCGCACACTCGCCGCCTACGTCAAGGCTCTCGGCGGACGCCTGGAGATCATCGCCGACTTCGGCGGTGAACGACTCGTCATCGGCTGAACACCACAGACCCGCCCCGGCCCCTCGCGCCCTCACCTTCGAGCGGCCGGGTCACGTTGATTTTCCCTCTAACGAACCACCCCACGCCGATGGATCAACAAGAATCGGCGTCAAATAGCCTCGACCAGGGCCTGTCTGATAGATCTTCGATCGTGCGGATCGATGCCCAAAAGGCGTCCCGCCGCCTTGTCGTCGTCACCGACGATATCCATCAGACAGGCCCTAACTG
>NZ_CAUVXI010000151.1:0-13983 GCF_963555845.1 Protofrankia sp. Cas8
TTGATGAAACGGGGTTCCGGAGCCGATTCGCTCACCTGTTCACGGAATCATCCGGCACATGACCGCACGATACACCCTTGAGGTCAGACCCCGCGCGGTCCGCCAGCTCGCCCGCCTTCCGGAAAAAATCGCCACAACTATAGCAGAGTTCATCGCCGGACCATTACTCGACAACCCGTATCGTGTCGGTCACCCCTTACACAGCGAGTATGCCGGCCAGTATTCCGCGCGACGGGGTGCAGCATGGCGAATCCGCTACGAAATCGACGACACGACACATGCTGTCCGAGTCCTCGACGTCTCCCACCGTTCCAACACCTACGGCAGCTGAAACAGCTCGAGCTGGAGTGCTGACCTGCCGCGGTTTCGGTGCCCCGAGCGCAGCTCACGGCCGGCGCGGAGCAGGCCCACGACGATGACGGGACGCCGGTGGGGTAGCCTCGGGAGACTGCCGCACACGCGGCATCATCATCACCTTCTTCCGGCGGAGTGTTCTCGTGTCTTCGGTGTGTGACGTCTGCGGCAAGGGGCCGGGCTTCGGTATGTCGGTCTCCCACTCCCACCGGCGCACCCGGCGGCGCTGGAACCCCAACATCCAGACTGTGCACGCGCTCGTGGGCAAGACGCCCAAGCGCCTCAACGTGTGCACCTCCTGCATCAAGGCCGGCAAGGTGACCAGGGCATAGCAGCTGTCGGCGGCGCGCCGGCGGCGTTGCGCCAGGACCAGGCGTGGTCGACCGGGCCGATGCCGGCGCCGAGCGCGAAGCCGGCCGCCACCGCACCGGTGACGTAGGCCTTGGCCGCCCGCACCGCGTCAGGTACGTCCGACCCGCGGGCCAGGAACGACGCGACCGCGGACGCGAGGGTGCAACCGGTGCCGTGCGTGTGCCGGTTGTCATGTCGTGGTGCCCGGAGCAGGACGGTCTGCCTGCCGTCGGTGAGCAGGTCCACGGCGTCGCCGCGCAGGTGACCGCCCTTCACCAGCACCCAGCGTGGCCCGAGGGCGAGCACCGCCCGGGCCGCGGCCGGCATGTCGTCCTCGTCGTGCACGGCGACGCCGGTGAGCAGCTTCACCTCGTCCAGGTTCGGGGTCACCACGGTCGCCACCGGCAGTAGCCGGGTCCGGACGGTATCGACGGCCTCGGGCGCGAGCAGTGGATCGCCGTGCTTGGACACCCCGACCGGGTCGACCACGACCGCAACACCCCCGTCGGCGAGGTCTGCCAGCTCAGCTGCCACGGCCGCCACGATCCGCGGTGACGACAGCATCCCGGTCTTGACCGCGTCGACACCGATGTCGTCCACGACCGCCCGGATCTGCGCGACGACGGCGTCGGCCGGCAGGTCCCACACCCCGTGCACCCCCAGGGAGTTCTGGGCCGTCACCGCGGTCAGGGCGCTCATCCCGTGGACGCCGAGAGCCACCATGGTCTTCAGGTCGGCCTGGATGCCGGCGCCGCCGCCGGAGTCGGAGCCGGCGATCGTCAACACCCGGGGCGGGGACACAGCGGGCAGGACCATGGCAGGCGGAATCCTGGTGGACGGGGACACGGGCGCCACGCTATGCGCGAACCCGGCCGCATCAACAGCTGAATCAGTATCAACAGCTGAATTCAGTGGCTGAAATGGTCCCAGCCCCGTGCCGGGCCCGCGGTACCATCCGGCGCCGGTCCGTCGCGGTGCGGGCCGCGCAGGTCCGGCGGGATACCCTCCCCGACGAGCCGCACCTCTGGCCGGCCGCCGGCCGACCCGACCGGGAGCGTTCTGCCGATCACCGCCACCCCCGGCGGCGGGTCCACGCCCGCCGGCAGCGTCCCGACCAGGCCGTGGTCCTCGCCACCGGTGAGCAGGTGTCGCACCTCGACACCGGGAACGAGCGCCCTCAGTGCGGCCACATCCACCTCGAACACGACCCCGGACGCGCCTGCCACGTGCCCGAGATCGGCGAGCAGCCCGTCGCTGACGTCCACCAGCGAGCTGGCCCCCGCATGTGCCAGCGCAGGTCCGGCCGAATACGGCGGCGACGGACGGCGGTGGGCGGCCACCAGCGGACCATCGCGCACGCCGGCCAGCAGGAGCTCCAGGCCGGCGGCGGAGCGGCCCACCGTACCGGCGAGCACCACCACGTCGCTCGGCCGTGCGCCGGCCCGCGTCAGCGGCGTACGGCCCGCGAGTTCCCCCAGCGCGGTCACGGCCAGGCATACCTCGCTCGCACTGACCATGTCACCGCCGACCACGACCGCGCCGACCAGCGCGCACTCGTCACGCAGACCGTCAGCCACCCCGTCGACGATCTCGATCGGAGTGGACGGTGGACAGGCCAGCCCGATCAGCAGCGCGGTGGGCGTGCCTCCCATCGCCGCCACGTCCGCGAGGCTCTGGGCGGCGGCCTTGCGGCCCACGTCGTACGGGGAGGACCAGTCGAACCGGAAGTGCCGCCCCTCAACCAGCAGGTCTGTGGTGGCGATCACAGAACCCGAGGGTGTCGGGACCACTGCGGCGTCGTCACCAGGACCCGCGGGTGGGCCAGGCGCCCCCAACCGGGTCACCACACGGGCGATCAGACCAAATTCCCCTGCGTCAGAGACACTCACGAGGGCCGATTGCCTGTTACCTTCTGTCGGCCCGTTGTTCTGAGCGACGGGTTGTCGGCGTCCGACGAGGGAGCGTCTGTGGTCCACGCGTACATCCTCATCCAAACTGAGGTTGGAAAGTCCTCCTCGGTGGCCAAGGAGATCGAACAGATCCCCGGGGTCACCCAGGCAGAGGACGTCACCGGCCCCTACGACGTGATCGTGCGCGCCGAGGCCGCCAGCGTCGATGAGCTGGGAAAACTGGTCATGTCACGGGTGCAGGCGGTCGATGGCATCACCCGGACCCTGACGTGTCCGGTGGTTCACTTCTGACCCGGCCGACGGCGGTGCGATCATGGCCCTTCGCGCTGCCGGCGGCCCGAACCGGTGGCGTGGGCCGTGCACGGATCACGGACTCCCCCGCCCTGATCCGACGGGTGTCCGTCACTCGCATGATGGCCAGGATCTCGATTCCGGCCATCATGCGAGCCAGTGTCATCATCATCGTGATTTTAGTCACATCCTGCGCGGGCTCCCCGGGTCCGGTCACGGTCACCCTGGCGCCCGACCCGGCCGGCAGCGAACGGGTCGCCTGCGTGAACCTCGTTGCGGCCCTGCCGTCCTCACTGGGGGCGGGTCTGGGTCGGCGCGAGGTCAGACCGGCCTCGCCGTTCGTCGCCGCCTGGGGTTCCCCGCCCGCGGTCCTGTCGTGCGGGGTTCCCGGGGTCGCTGCGGGCTATCGACCGGACGTGACCCTCGCGGTGGTCGACGACGTCGGCTGGTTCGCCGAGGATCGCGGTGCCAGCGTCCGCTACTCCACGCCGACCCGACGTCCCCAGGTCGTGCTCATCCTGCCCGCGTCCGTGCAGGCGTTCGACGTCCTGGTCACGCTCGCCGGTCCGGTCCGCGACGCCACCAGGGCGACGGTCGCCTGACCCGCAGCCCAGTCACCGCCGCCCAGTCACCGCCGCCCAGTCACCGCCGCCCAGTGCCGCGACGTACCGCCGACTCGATCAGCCGGTCCACCAGCGCCCGGTAGTCCAGACCGCTGGCACCCCACATCTGCGGAAACATCGAGGTCGGGGTGAACCCGGGCATGGTGTTGACCTCGTTGACGACGATCGAACCGTCCGGGCACAAGAAGACGTCCACCCGCGCGAGACCCGCGCAGTCCAGCGCAGTGAACGCGCGCAGGGCAACTTCGCGAATCCTGGCGGCGACGGCGACGGGGATGTCGGCCGGAACGTCGAACCGGACCGCTCCCGACAGGTACTTGGCGTCGAAGTCGTAGAACCCGGCTGAGGATGTCACCGTCACCTCGGCCGGGACGCTCGCCTCAGGCTCGCGGCCGGCCAGGCCCTCCAGCACCCCGCACTCGAGCTCACGGCCGGCGACGGCGGCTTCGACAAGCACCTTCGGGTCGACCGCACGGGCCGCCTTCAGCGCGGTCTCCAGGTCATCCCACGCGTCCACCCGGCTGATGCCGATACTTGAGCCGCCCCGGGCCGGCTTGACGAACACAGGCAGGCCCAGCCGTTGCCGGTCGGATGCCGTGATGGTCTGTCCCCCGCGCAGCACCACCACGGGCGCCACCGGCAGCCCCGCGGCCGCAAGCAGGGTCTTCATGTGCTGTTTGTCCATGGCCGCGGCGCTGGCGAACACGCCGGAGCCGACGTAGGGCACGCCGGCCATCTCCAGCAGCCCCTGCACGGTGCCGTCCTCGCCGAAGGGCCCGTGCAACAACGGGAACACGACGTCGACCTCGCCGAGAGCGTCCTCGCCGAGACCGAGGCTCCGCAGGCCGCCCGCGGTGGGGTCACCCGGCAGGGCCACCGGTATCCCGGTGCCCTCGACGCTCGGCAGCACGCCGGAACGGACCTGGAGCGCCGCCGGATCACCCGAACCGAGCACCCAACGGCCGTCCGGGGTGATACCGACGGCCACAACGTCATAACGCCGCGGGTCCAGGGCCGCCAGCACGCTGCCGGCGGACACGCACGAGATCGCGTGTTCGGTGCTGCGTCCGCCGTAGAGGACGGCAATCCGGATCCTGCGCGCAGTGCCGGGCATGGACCGGACCCTAACCGATGCTCGGCCGCCTCACCGTGACCCCGACGCCACGCAACCGGCGGCGACGGCTCCGGTGATCGCTCAGGCGCTGGGGGCGCGGTGCTCGCGGCCTGGTTCGCGGCTCATCAGTTCCTTAACCGCGTCCATCGGCGCAAGGCCCTCGTAGATGACCCGCTCCACCTGCTCGGTGATCGGCATTGCGACGCCCAGTGACCGGGCCAGACCCAGGATGGGCCGGCAGGAGCGGACGCCCTCGGCGATCTGAACCTGCTGGATGCTGGCCGTCGCCAGGGTCATGCCGCGGCCGAGCTTCTCACCGAAGGTGCGGTTGCGCGACAGCGGCGACGAACAGGTGGCCACCAGGTCACCCAGGCCGGCGAGGCCGGCGAACGTCAGCGGATCGGCGCCCATGGCGACGCCGAGCCGGGCCGTCTCGGCCAGCCCCCGGGTGATCAGGGAGGCGACCGAATTGGTGCCGAACCCCATTCCCTCGAGCATGCCCGCGGCCAGCGCGATCACGTTCTTGACAGCACCGGCGAGCTCACAGCCGACCAGGTCGGAGTTGGTGTACGGGCGCAGATAGGACGTCCAACAGGCCCCCTGCAGATCGATCGCGGTCTGCTCGCAGCGGCTCGCCACGACGGTGGCCGCCGGCTGCTCGGCCGCGATCTCACCCGCCAGGTTCGGGCCGCTGACCACCGCGATCCGGTCCGGACCCGCGCCGGTGACCTCGCTGACGACCTCGCTCATCCGACGGCGGGACTCGCCCTCGACGCCCTTGATCAGGCTCACGTACACCGCGGACGGCGGGACCAGTGGCGCCCAGCGAACCAGGCAGCCACGCAGGGCCTGGGACGGCACCGCGAGCACGACCAGATCGGCCCCGCGGAGCGCGTGTGCGGCATCCCCGGTGGCGCTGACCTGGTCAGGCAGTGTGAGTCCGGGCAGGTAGCGGGGGTTGACATGATGGTGGTTCACCGCCTTGACGATGTCGGGCGCACGCGCCAGCAGCGTGACCCCGGCCCCGGCGTCGGCGAGCACCTTGGCGAAGACCGTCCCCCAGGATCCGGCGCAGAGAACAGCCGCTCTCGTCACACGGATCGCCCGCCGGCCGGGTGCTCGCCAGTCGGGTGCTCGCAGGCCGGGTCCGATCGTGTCTCAGCGTCAACCATGTAGTGACCATATGATGACTAGACCGTTGCCAGACGGTAACCATCGCGGCGACCGCCGGGAGATGCCGGGACCGGCCGCCACGCCGCCACGGATGTCGTAGGGTCAGGACGTGATACCCGCGCTACTCCGGAGATGACGCCCGACCCGACCTGGGTGGTCATTGTTCCGGTCAAGCGGTTGACTGCGGCCAAGAGCCGGCTCGCCCACCCCGAACGTGCGGCTCTCGCGCTCGCGATGGCTCAGGACACGGTCGCCGCGGCCAGAGATATTGATCATGATGTGGTGGTGGCCGTCGTCGTCGTGACCAACGACCGCACGGCGCGGGCCGGCATCGCGGGCATCGCCGACATCGCGGATATCGCCGACATCGACGCTCGGGTAGTGATCATCCCTGACACTCCCGACACGGGTCTCAACGCGGCGTTGACGCACGGTGCGGCCGAGGCCGCGCGGCGGTGGCCCGGCGCCGGCGTCGCGGCGATGTCCGCGGACCTCGCGGCACTGCGCCCGGCCGAGCTGCGGGCGGCGCTGCTGGCCGTGCCACCCGAGCGCCGGGCCATGGTCGCGGATGCGGAGGGTACCGGCACGGTCATGCTCGCCGCCGCGCCCGGCACGGCGCTCGCACCCCGGTTCGGCCCGGCGAGCCGGGCCGCACACGTCCGTTCGGGAGCCCGGGACCTGACCACGCCGCTCGGCCGGTCAGTGCCCGGCCTGCGGCGTGACGTGGACACGCTCGACGACCTGCGGGACGCGCTGCGTCTGGGCGTCGGCCCACGGACCCGCGATATCCTGACAGCCCCAGCGGCTGAGGCAATGGTCGGCTCTGGGCTGTCCCAGACCCGTTGTACGGGTCCTAATCGTCGCTCGCACCTGCCCCGGCCACCGGAGACTGGCACCATCGAGGGCATGACCGAGCTGGTGGTGAACCGATCCGAACAGCCGCAGCGTAAACCACGGAGCGCCCTGCTTGAACCGCTGGAGGCGCCCCGGCCACCGACGCCGTCCGATCTTCCCGAAGACCGTTTCATCAACCGCGAGAAGTCCTGGTTGGACTTCAACGCCCGCGTACTGGCACTCGCCGAGGATCCGGCCACACCACTGCTCGAATGCGCCAAGTTCCTGGCTATCTTCGCCAGCAACCTGGACGAGTTCTACATGGTCCGCGTCGCCGGCCTGATGCGCCGCGAAGCGACCCGACTCGCGGTGCTCTCCGCCGACGGCCTCACCTCCCGCGAGCAGCTTGACCTGATCAGTAGAACAGCGACTGAACTCTACGAACGTCACTCCCGGTGTTTCAGCGACGTGGTCACGCCCGCTCTGGCGGACGCCGGCATCACGATCCGCCTGTGGAGCGACATGACCGAGGTTCAGAAGGATCGCCTGCACGCGTACTTCAACCAGCAGGTCTTCCCCGTCCTGACGCCACTCGCGGTGGACCCGGCGCACCCGTTCCCCTACATCAGCGGCTTGTCGCTCAACCTGGCGGTCACGGTACGTACCCCGGGCGGGGATGCCGAGCGGTTCGCACGGGTGAAGGTTCCCCAGAACGTGCCCCGGCTGATCCGCGTCGAGCCGGACCACCCGCGCCACGACAGCAGGCGCCCGGAACCGCGCGGGCTGGAGTCCGACGACCGCGATGTCTGCTTCATCCCCCTGGAGGAGGTGATCGCCGCCCACCTCTCGCAGCTCTTCCCAGGTATGGAGGTGGTGGACGCCCACCTGTTCCGGGTCACGCGCAACGCCGATCTGGAGGTCGAGGAGGACGAGGCCGAGGACCTACTACAGGCTCTCGAACGTGAGCTGGCGCGCCGGCGGTTCGGCCCGGCCGTGCGCCTTGAGGTCGCCGACGACGTCGACGACAACCTGCTGGACCTCCTCATGCGGGAGCTGGAGGTCACCAGCCGCGAGGTGATGCGGGTTCGGGGGCTCCTGGACCTGTCGGTGCTGTGGGCGCTCTACGACCTCGACCGTCCCGAGCTGAAGGACACCCCGCACGTGCGGCGAACCCACCCGCGGCTCGCGGCGTCCGAAGGGGAGCAGACCGATTTCTTCACGGTGCTGCGTGAGGGCGACGTGCTCATCCACCATCCCTATGACTCGTTCACCACCTCGGTACAGCGGTTCATCGAACAGGCTGCCGCCGACCCGCACGTCCTGGCCATCAAGCAGACGCTGTACCGGACCTCGGGTGACTCCCCCATCGTCGACGCTCTGATCAGCGCGGCCGAGGCGGGCAAGCAGGTCGTCGTCCTGGTGGAGATCAAGGCCAGATTCGACGAGACCGCGAACATCCGGTGGGCGCGCGAGCTGGAGCGCGCGGGCTGCCACGTCGTGTACGGGCTGATCGGATTGAAGACGCACTGCAAGACGTGTCTGGTGGTCCGCCAGGAGCGCGGTGGACTACGCCGGTACTGCCACGTCGGTACCGGCAACTACAACCCGAAGACGGCGCGGCTGTACGAGGATCTCGGCCTGCTCACCGCCGACCCCGATGTCGGCGCCGACCTCACCGACCTGTTCAACGTGCTGACCGGCTACAGCCGCCAGACCGAGTACCGCTCACTACTGGTAGCGCCTCAGCATATGCGGGACGGCATTATCCAACGTATCGAGCGGGAAAGCGAGGCGGCCCGCCAGGGCCAGGTGTCCGGAATCCGCCTCAAGATCAACAGTCTCGTCGACGAGGAGATCATCGACGCGCTGTACCGAGCGTCCCGTGCCGGCGTGCCCGTGCAGTGCCTCGTCCGTGGGATCTGCGGGCTGCGGCCGGGCATCCCGGGCCTGTCGGAGACCGTCCACGTCCGGTCGATCCTGGGCCGCTTCCTGGAGCACAGCCGGGTCTTGGAGTTCACCTCGCTGCGGGAGTGCTGGATCGGCAGCGCGGACATGATGCACCGCAACCTCGACCGCCGCATCGAGGCGCTGGTGCGGGTGGGGCAGCTGTCCCAGGAACCGTTGCGGGTCATGCTCGACCACGCCTTCTCCGAGGGCGTGGCGGGCTGGATCCTGCAGCCGGACGGGACGTGGTACCGGCGTTCGACCGGCCCGGACGGGGAACCGTTGTCGGACTACCAGACCGACCTGATGAGCCCGTCCCTGCGGCTGGCGTACGGCTGACCGGCGGTGCGCCGGCCGTGAGTGCCCTGACGGACCCACGGTCGGCACCCGCGTTCTCGGTTGCTCCTCGCTCGCTTCTAGGTTACCTCTCGGCTACCTCTCGCTCACTCCTCGCTCGCCGACACGCTGGCCTTGAACTCCGAACCCGGCCTGAACTTCGGCACGACCGAGGCGGCCACCTGCACCGGCTCGCCTGTGGCCGGGTTGCGGCCGGTACGGGCCGCCCGCTCGACACGCTCGAAGACGCCGAACCCGGTGATGGTGACCTTCTCACCGGCTGACACGGCTTCCTGGATCGCCTCGAACACGGCATCGACTGCTTTGGTCGCGTTCGATCGCCCGCCCTCGATCTGCTGGGCGATGCGATCAACCAACTGGGACTTGTTCACAACAACCTCCGGACGCCCCCCGCGGGCGCGGGGTTAGGGAGCAGATCGGGCATCACACTGCGCTGCACCGTAGGCATGTCCACCGGTTAGGGCAATTCCCCTGCGCGTGTCGCGCAACACAAACCCGCACGTCAACGACTCTTCTAGATCATCTAGCGGCACCCGGAGGATGGCGGACGAGCCCTCGATCGACCACAGTTCGCCACATTCAGTGACGACCAATAGTCTCCTACCTGGTCACCGGGAACCACCCGGGGCGAGTGGTCTCGAAGGCTGTGATCGCATCCTGGTGACGCAGGGTCAGACCGACGTCGTCCAGACCCTCCATCAGACGCCAGCGGGTGAAGTCGTCGATCTCGAAGCCCGCGACGAGCCCGGGTGCCCGCACCTCGAGTGCAGCCAGGTCAACGGTAATCGCAATGGTGGGATCGGCCTCGACCTGGTCGGTGAGCGCCTCGACCGTCGCGGCCGGGAGCACGACCGGCAGCAGGCCGTTTCCCAGGGCGTTGCCGCGGAAGATGTCGGCGAAACGCGCCGAGATCACCACTTTGAAGCCATAGTCCTGCAGCGCCCACACGGCGTGCTCGCGGGACGACCCGGTGCCGAAATCCGGGCCGGCAAGCAGGATCGTGGCGCCGCTGTGAACCGGGTTGTTCAGGACGAAGCCCGGATCGGCCCGCCACTGCGAGAACAGGCCCGCGCCGAAGCCGGTTCGTTCGATCCGCTTGAGCCAGTCGCTGGGGATGATCTGGTCGGTGTCGACGTCGCTGCGCCGCAGCGGCACCGCCCGGCCGGTGTGCGTGGTGAACGCCTCCATCGCGGATGCGCCCCCTTCGTCATGTCGTGGTTGGGGTTGTCTCGCCGGTCAGAGATCGGCGGGCGCGGTCAGCCGCCCGGTGACGGCGGTCGCGGCTGCGACGGCGGGCGAGACCAGGTGGGTGCGCCCGCCCGGGCCCTGACGTCCTTCGAAGTTGCGGTTGGACGTGGACGCGCTGCGCTCGCCGGGCCCCAGCGTGTCCGGGTTCATGCCCAGGCACATCGAGCAACCGGCGCTACGCCACTGCGCACCGGCTGCGCGGAAGACCTCGTCGAGCCCTTCGGCCTCGGCGTCCGCCTTCACCGTCATCGAGCCGGGGACCACCAGGACCCGCAGTCCGTCGGCCACCCGGCGACCGCGCAGGACGGCCGCGGCGGCCCGCAGGTCCTCGATGCGCCCGTTGGTGCAGGAACCGATGAACACCGTGTCCACCGGGATGTCGCGCAGCGGCGTGCCGGGCGTCAGCGCCATGTAGGCCAGAGCGCGCTCGACCGAGGAGCGGACCGCCGGATCGGGGTAGTCCGCCGGGTCGGGCACCCGGGACGACAGCGGCGCGCCCTGCCCGGGATTGGTACCCCAGGTCACGAACGGGCTCAGCGCAGCCGCGTCCACCACGACCTCGCGGTCGAACACCGCGTCGTCGTCGGTTGCCAGGGTCGCCCAGTAGGCGAGTGCGGCGTCCCAGTCCGCGCCTACCGGCGCGTGCGGGCGGCCCCGCAGGTGGGCGACGGTCACCTCGTCGGGAGCGACCATGCCGGCACGAGCACCCGCTTCGATGGACATGTTGCACACCGTCATGCGGCCTTCCATGGACAGCCCGCGGATGGCCTCGCCGCGGTATTCGATCACATGCCCCTGGCCGCCGGCGGTGCCGATCCGGGCGATGATCGCGAGAATCAGATCCTTGGCGGTGACACCGGCGGGCAGCGCCCCGTCCACCGTGACCGCCATGGTCTTCGGCGGGCGCAGCGGCAGCGTCTGGGTGGCCAGCACATGCTCGACCTGGCTCGTGCCGATGCCGAAGGCGAGCGCGCCGAACGCGCCGTGGGTGGAGGTGTGGCTGTCCCCGCAGACGATCGTCATGCCCGGCTGGGTGAGGCCGAGCTGCGGACCGACGACGTGGACGATCCCCTGACCGGGGTCGTTCATCGGATGCAGCCGGACACCGAAGTCGGCGCAGTTCTTACGCAGGGCCTCGACCTGGGCGGCCGAGACCGGGTCGGCGATCGGGCGCAGCGTGTCGATGGTCGGGACGTTGTGATCCTCGGTGGCGATGGTGAGATCCGAGCGGCGCAGCGGTCGACCGGCCAGCCGGAGCGCCTCGAATGCCTGCGGGCTGGTCACCTCGTGTACGAGATGCAGGTCGATGTAGATCAGGTCGGGTTCGCCGTCGGCACGCCGAACGACGTGAGCGTCCCAGACCTTCTCCGCGAGTGTGCGCCCCATGGCCCACTCCTTCAGATGATTGCGTGGTTGAGTCTTCAGCTGATCGCTGTGCGTTCGACAGTACTGGACTTCCCATATTCTGGGATGACAGTATCAGTCTATGGAACAGCTTAGCGGAGTCGGCGTTCTGGACAAGGCGGCTGCCGTGCTCAGCGTGGTGGAGGCGGGTCCGGTGTCCCTCGGCGAGCTCGTTACCCGCACCGGGCTGAGCCGGGCGACCGCACACCGGCTCGCCGCCGCGCTCGAGGTGCACCGGCTGGTCGGCCGGGACTCCCGCGGCCGCTTCATCCCCGGGCCGCGGCTGGCCGCCGGTGGCGCCGTGCCGCTACCCTGGGCCCTGGTGGACGCGGCGGCACCTGTCCTGACCGCGCTGCGCGACGCCACCGGCGAGAGCAGCCAGCTCTACGTGCGCCACGGGGACGTGCGGGTGTGCGTGGCCGCGGCCGAACGCGCCAGCGGCCTGCGCGACACCGTCCCGGTGGGATCGACGTTGCCGATGACCGCCGGATCGGGAGCGCAGGTGCTGCTCGCCTTCACCGGCACGGCGAGCGCGGATGCGAGCCCGGATGTGAGCCCGGATGTGAACGGCCCACCGGTCGATACGGCCATTCCCCCGGGGGCGGTGTTCGATGCGGCCGACCTGGAGCGGGTGCGACGCCGCGGCTGGGCCGAGAGCGTCGGCGAGCGCGAGGCCGGGCTCGCGTCGGTGTCGGCCCCGGTCCGCGACGCCGACGGCCGCGTCATTGCGGCGTTGTCGCTGTCCGGCCCGGTCGCACGCCTGACCCGCTCCCCCGGCGCCCGCCACGGCGCCACCGTCGCCGCCGCCGCCGAGCGCCTGCACGCCAGCCCCACTCTTTGATCCACAATCCACGCCCCTACCACCAGGCGCTCCTAACGATGTGAATCTGATGCTCCTGGCACAACATCAGATTCACATCGTTCCCAAAGGGTGCCCGGTAACAGGGGCACGCCCCTGTTACCGGGCACTCTTACCCGGACCCCTTCGCCGAGGCGCTCACCAGCGTGAGCCAGGAATTCAGGGGATGCACGCAGGCCGGGCTGCCCGGAACGCACCGAGCCTGATTCCACCAGAGAAAGCACAGAACCACGACGAACGCCACAGCCACCGGGACGACCTGATCGGTGACGGTCCTGGCCGCGGGCACAGCGGCCGAGGGCGCTGGACTATCAGGGCTGGTGGTATCCGAACCGTGCTGATTCATCTCCATCGATGTTCTCGCGGTTGCCGATGTTCTCACGGTTGCCGGCTGTCGCAGGTGGGATGGGCCCAACACCACGGCCTGCGGCAACGCCCATCTGACGATCTCTGTCAGCAGGGCGAAGATTTCCGCGACAGCCCGCCCATACCCGGTCGTGACCTTTTCAACGACAGTCGGAATCTTGTCCCGGGTCAGGATCCAGTCTTCCGGCAGGAGCAGGATCGTACCCACGAGTCCCACTGCTCTTTCGGTGGCATCCAGGAACCACGGTCTGGACGCCACCGTCGGTAGGAAAATCCAGAGGAACACGAAGGAGGCAATCAGGACAAGTACGGTCCAGACAGCCTGTCCGATGAAGATTTTATCGTCGGGAAAAGGAGCCAGGACCGTTCGGTCGCCCAACTCTCCGACCATGGAGAAGAGGTAACCGTGAAGACCCGACCCGGACGTCATGGGCTGGCACGGTGCTGTCATCGAGCGCCGTCCTCCCGGTCCTGCCGAGTGGAGGCGGCCGCTTTGTCCGCAGCGGGCCACCGCTTGGGCCCGGCGGTCTCCAGCGGCTCCGGGGCATCCGGGTCAGCGAGCTCGGGCCGATTCGCGGCATCGAACAGTCGCCGTCCCCGATCAGCGGTTGAGCCACCTTCCACGGCTTCGCGGTAGCGCCCCCGCGCGGCGATCTCGTCCCGACCGTCCACCTCGGCGTTCACCAGAATACTGTGGTCGTATTCGGCCGCGGTCTCCTTCTTTCGGCGTTCCAGCGCACCGCTGTGACGCAGAGTCTCCAGGCTGTCGTCCACGATTGCGGCGCCGGTGAGGCGATCACGTCCCTCAACCTTCCGGATCGGCTCGTCGACGTCACTCTCAAGATCCACGTTGAATCGCTCTATCCAGACGACAAGGCCATGGCCTGCGGGAAGTTCTCTCCTGCGCATAACCGCGACCTGTCCGCGAGCCTTGTTCGCCTGCTCCGCCCCGAGCTGGCAGGTGATTACTTCAACCTCGCCCACCACATGGCTTTCACACAGCTGCACCGGATCGGAGATCGGATTGCTGACGAGCACGACTGGATCTACGACCCGGTACCCTATGGTCAGGTGAAATGGAAATCCGGCGGCGTTCTCCCGACTGGGCAGGAGAGCCTGGAAAGAATGATAGCGGATCGCGGTATCGACTTTACG
>NZ_CAUVXI010000152.1:0-13862 GCF_963555845.1 Protofrankia sp. Cas8
ATGCACAGACCGCCGCCGCGTTGGCAGTCGACGAGCAGCATCGAGAGGTCGTATCCCTCGAGACGCAGAAGCAGAGCATCGAGACATCGATCACGGCACAGCGGGCGTTGCTGGACGAACTGGTCGCCCGTCACGACGACCTTGTGCGGCAGGCGCGTGAAAACGAGGCCGCGGCTCTTCGGGCCCGTGAGCAGGCGGCCGCACAGGCCGCTGCCGCCCGCGCTGCGCAGGCCGTGGCCGAGCAGGAGCAACTACGTGATCTGAGCAAACTGACCGAACGCGCCGGTCGCGGATTCACTGAAATGCCGATCTCGCCGCCGCCCCCACCCACCGTGGCCGCAAGCGTCGGCGGAGGCGGAGGCGGAGGCGTGGGCGCGTCCGGGGGCGGGGCGGCGGTCGCAGTGGCCGAGGCCCGTGCGCAGCTCGGCAAGCCGTACATGTGGGCGGCGGCCGGCCCGAACGCCTTCGACTGCTCGGGGCTCACCCAGTGGGTGTGGTCCAAGGCGGGAATCGCGCTGTCCCACTACACCGGTGCGCAGTGGAACGAGGGGCGCCAAGTCTCCACCGCCGAGCTCATCCCGGGCGACCTGCTTTTCTTCGGCGCTGATCTACATCATGTCGGGGTCTACATCGGCGCCGGCAAAATGATTGACGCACCACACACAGGAACTGTGGTGCGCCTCGAGGACGTCTGGTGGCCGAGGCTCGCCGGGGCCGTCCGGCCGGGTGGATGATATCGGGATCCCGCGGCGCTCATGCCACGTTCGCCACGGACCGCTCGACATAGACGAGCCCCGCGCCCCGCCGCGAAAGCTCGATGGCGGTGGCTTCGTCGCCCACCGGGGTCTCCTCCGGAGACACGATCTCGACGACGTCACCGCGCCCGCGGACGATCACTGTGGCACCTGGCATCACCGCGGCGTCGCGCAGCTGGCGCATCGTGCGTTCGTCCGTCTGCAGGCGCTCGGAGATCCAGCTGACCGTGACCGGGGTGGCCCGGGAACCCGCGAAGTCGGCGGCGGCCAGCAAGCTCAGCGGAGCCGGTGGCCGAGGCCCGGCTGGGCGGTCGAACGAGCCGGTCGGGATGACGTTGCCGAACGGGCATCTCTTCGGGTCGCCGAGGATCTCGGTGAGCCGCATCTCCACCTCGTCGGAGATCACATGCTCCCATCGACACGCCTCATTGTGGACCAGTGCCCAGTCCAGGCCGATCACCCGGGTGAGGAGAAGCTCTGCCAGGCGGTGCTTGCGCATGACCGCGGTCGCGCGGGCGAGACCCTTCTCGGTGAACTGCACGGTGCGGTCGTCGGCGAGGGCGACCAGCCCCTCACTGGCCAGCCGCGAGGTCGATTCGCTGGCTGCGGGAGCACTGACGTGCAATCTTTCGACAAGACGTGCACGCAGCGGCGGGATGCCCTCCTCCCTCAGCTCGTAGAGGGTACGGAGGTACATCTCGGTACTGTCGATAAGTCCAGTCACCGGGCTCCTTCGTCCAGGTACCAGGGTACGCCCGCGAGGCGACGTGCCGGCCGGCCTGACCGATCATCGGGGGGTCCGATCGGCGGCCCCGATCGGGGGTCGGATGTCGGCGGTCGCGGCGCGGTACGGCGTCCTACACTTGGCTCCATGAGCTCGACCCAGATCGCACCGGAGACCACCCACAGCGGGACGGACGAGGGCAACGACTTCGCCCACTACGCCCGCCATGAGGAGATCGTCCGGGCGTCCATCGAAGGCGGCCGGGTGACCGCGCTGTGCGGCTACCAGTTCGAGCCGGTGCGCGACCCGCAGCGGTTCCCGGTGTGCCCGCGGTGTAAGGAACTCGTCGCTCTCGCCGAACAGTTCGGCTGACCCGCCACCCACGCCGATGTGTGAGCTGGCTGCGGTGTCACGGCTATGCTCGTCATGGGTGCGCCCTTGTAGCTCAGTGGATAGAGCGATCGCCTCCTAAGCGATAGGTCGTAGGTCCGATTCCTACCAAGGGCACAACGCCTCGCCGACCTGCGAGGTCCGCCTGATGGCCGAGGCGACGCCGGCCGACCACCGCTGCTGATCTCTACGCCGATGGGGACGACGTTCCTCTCGCTTCAGGTCGACGCTATTCGTGGGAAGCGCATAGCAACGACGAGCCGGGCGATGAAGGTTGGCATAGCAGCTTCCAGATCCGATCGGTGTGATCCTGAAGGACGGTCGAGGCCTGTCCGTGGCCGACGTCGGGTATGAATGACGTGAGGAAGGCGGTAGGCAATGTCTGCGAGTGCGCCGCAGGACGGTCGGCTCGGTCTGGTCGTCGCAGCGAAGGAACGTGTCGCCGAGGCGGTCGTGCGGGTGGTGCTCACCCGTCCCGACGGCGGTGCGTTACCGGCGTGGACGCCGGGTGCGCACATCGACCTGATCCTGACCGGACAACTGGTCCGCCAGTACTCACTGTGCGGCGATCATGGTGACGAGAGCCACTGGGAGATCGGGGTACTGCACGAGCCCGATGGGCGTGGTGGGTCCCGGCACGTGCACGAGGTTCTCAGCGTCGGCGATCAGGTGACGGCCAGCGTTCCACGGAACAACTTCCAGCTCGTCCCGGCGCCGGAGTACCTGTTTCTCGCGGGCGGGATCGGCATCACTCCGATCCTGCCGATGGTCCAGGCGGCGCAGGCCGCGGGTGCCGCGTGGAAGCTCGTCTACGGCGGACGCCGGCATGCGTCCATGGCGTTCCTCGACCGACTGGCCCGTTACGGGAACCGAGTGGCGGTCCAGCCCGAAGACACCCATGGCCAGCTCGATCTCGGCGGCCTTCTGGGCACTCCCCGCCCGGATGTCGCGGTCTACTGCTGCGGCCCTGAGGGTCTGCTGGCGGCGGTGGAGTCGCGATGCGCAGCGTGGCCGGCCGGCAGCCTGCACGTCGAACGCTTTCGGCCCCGCCCACCAGGAGCCGGCGGCACGAACGGCGTCGGGAGGGACGGTGCCGCGGCGGTCTTGGACGAGTTCGACGTCGTCCTCGCCCGGAGCGGCCGGACGGTGCGGGTCCCCGCGGCGCGGTCGGTGCTCGAGGTGTTGGAAGCAGCGGGGGTGGATGTGTTGTCCTCCTGCCGGGAGGGCATCTGCGGCACCTGCGAGACCGGTGTCATCGAAGGTGAGCCCGACCATCGGGATTCGGTACTCACCGATGACGAGCGGGCCGCGTCGGAATTCATGATGATCTGCGTTTCCCGCAGTCGCACTCCGAAACTCGTCCTCGATCTGTGACCAGCCCGTTGTGAACCACGTGACCGGAAGGCTCACGGATCGTTCTCGCGTCGCTCGCGGATTCGCCTGCGGATCCGCCGGTGACGACCGATGGCGGTGCGAGAACGATCCTGGCCGGACCGGGGTCGGTCAGACAGACTTGATCGCCGAAATGTCAAGCTCGATCTTGATCTTGTCGCTCAGGAGAAGACCACCGCTCTCCAGCGGAGCATTAAAGGTGATCCCGAACTCCTTGCGGCTGATCGTCGCCGAACCTTCGAAACCGGCGCGGGTGTTGCCGAACGGGTCCTTGGCGGAACCACCGAACTCGATTTCGATGTCGATCGGCTTGGTCACACCGTGGACGGTGATGTCACCGCTGAGGATGAAGCTGGTCTCGCTGCCGCCGCTCTTCGCGCTGTTGCTGACGAAGGTGATCGACGGGTACTGCTCGACGTCGAGGAAGTCTGCGCTGCGCACGTGACCGTCCCGGTCCGCGTTGCCCGTGTCGAGGCTGGCGGTGGAAATGGTCACGGTGGCGCTGGACGACAGCGGCTCGGCGCCGTCGAGGGTCAGCGTCCCCTCGAAGCCGCCGAAGCTCCCGCGGACGGTGGTGACCACCGCGTGGCGGACGGCAAAGCCCAGCCGGCTGTGTACCGGGTCGATCGTCCACGTGCCGGTCAGCTCGTCGGGCGTGATCGTGGGAGACGTCACTGTTTCCTCCTGGGAAGGTCGTGCGGGCACCGGTTTGCCGGCGTCTGATCGTGTCGTGCCTCGCTAGCATATCGATGCTCGCGCAAACAACTTCCAGGGATGCGCGATCATGGTTTTTCGCGCGCCCGGAGGCTCTTGGGGAGTTCTACGCTGGCCAAAGGGTGCGCGATCATGGTTTTTCGCGCGCCCGGAGGCTCTTGGGGAGTTCTACGCTGTGACCATGGCCGGGACGCGGTGGCTCGACGCCGACGAGCAACGAGCATGGCGGGTTTTCGTCGCGGCGACCGAGCTGCTTGCGGATGCCCTCGACCGGCAGCTCCAGAGCGAGGCCGGCATGACCCACGCCGCCTACGTGGTACTCGTGATCCTTTCTGAGGCGCCCGACCGGGCCATGCGGATGAGCGAGCTGGCCCGCGCGACCAACTCGTCCCAAAGTCGCCTGTCCCACGTCGTGGCGCGCCATGAGGAGCGGGGCTGGGTCCGCCGGGAGAGGTGCCCGACCGACCGACGTGGCCAGATTGCCGTGCTCACGGACGCCGGCTTCGACGTCCTCGCCGCGGCGGCCCCGGGGCATGTCGACACCGTACGGCGGCTTGTCTTCGACGGGCTCAGCCCGACCCAGGTTGAGCAACTCGGTGCCATCAGCGAGGCACTCCTGGCTGTGCTCGACCCCGACGGGAGGCTCTCCGCGGTCCTGGGTGGCCGGGCCGCCCCGTTGGTGTGAGCACGGCGTTCCAGTCGGTCCAGGCGTTTCAGCCGGTGACAGATGCAGGGGCACCGCCACCGCCACCGGCCCGCGCTGCACGGACGGCGGCGGCGGGTCTGCGGATGAACTCGGCGAAGGTGGTGACAACTCGGACCAGACCGGCAACCAGCTGGCGTGCCCGCTCGACGATCTCTGTCCCCACACCGAGGAGGAGCCTGACGGGCGGGCGGTCGGAAGCGGATGATCGAGGCATGGTCGGTGCGGCTGCCTGCGTCGGTGCGGTCCCGTACATAGCCTCCACCTGCTCGGTGAGCTGTCGAAGATTGTCTGCTGACATCCGTTGGCGCAGCTGCGGAAACCAGACCTCCTCCTGCTCCCAGACGTGCTCACGGATCATCTCCATCAACTCGCGCATCAACCGGGCGAAATCGGGGTCGGCTGGGTTCGTCGCGCTGAGCGTCGTCATGGTCCTCTCGACCGCGGCCTGTTGGGCGATTTCTCTTCCGATCACCTCGTCACCGTTCGGAATGATCTTTCTGGCTTCAGGATAGACGACTTTCTCCTCAACCGCCGCGTGCCGGAGCAGCTCAATAACGATATTTTCCGCCAGTTGGTTCTTCTCTGTCGTCGAGGTTGCCCGGTCGTAACGCTGAAACAATTCTTCGACCTTGTCGTGGTCGTGCGTCAGAACGTCTACGACGTCGCCTTCGGCCATTGCAGGACCTCCCCTGGTCGTCTGTCGGGTTGATGCGGATTTCCCGGCATGTCTGGAGAAACCCCGTCCGACTTGCCGGGGCGCCCGGCGAGTTCCCTACCCGATTGCGGGACACTGTAAGACCGCGCAGAACCGCACCGCACCGCACCGCACCGCACCACGGCGCACCACGGCGCACCACGGCGCACCACGGCGCGACCGCACTCGGCTATCAACAAGATCATGATATGGGTGCGCCCCATCGGGCCATGCGCCCACTGGGGCGGAGACTCTGCGACGTCGGCCGGTGCGGAGACCTGAACCAGCGTGCACGGCGTTTTCACGACATACTGGCCCGGTGTCGACGTCGTGCCCGGGTGAGGGCGCTCGGTGAGCATTCATGAGTACGACCCGTGGACGGACGTTCTGCGTAAGCATGCCCGGCGGCGTCGGCGGACGGTCGTCCGTCGCGTCCTACGCGGTGTACTCGCGCTCGCCTGCGTCGCGGCTCTCGGCGCGGGCGTGGTGTTCGGCCTCCCGGCGTTGCGTCGGGCGGGCAACGGCCAGCCGACCGCGTTGGCGACCGCACTGCCTACCGGACAGCCGTCCGGTCAGCCCTCCGCCACGCGCGATCCTGGCGTGCGGCAGGCTTCCGCCGACCCGTATTCGGGCACCGCGGCCGCCCGTTTCGCCACCGGCGCGGACGGCATCGTGCTGCCTGCCGCCGCCGCCACGGGGAGGTTCACCGCAGCCGAGGTCGACACGGCCCTGCGGAAGACCAAGGAATACATGACCGTCGCCTACCTGGACCCCCGGGTATACGCCGGTGACGAGGATGCCCTCTTCGCGCTTCTCAACGATCGCGAGCGGAAGGGCATCCAGCAGTGGCTGGCCGCGGATCCGTCGGACCACAGTCGGGGTCTCACGTTTTTTGCGCGTTTCGCGCCGGGCGTGACGTTGATGGTTCCCGATGTGCGGGTCGACGGCACCGTGACGGTCGCGCTCGGTCGGGATTCTCGCGAGCTGGAGATCCACACGAACCATGTGTATGTCTATCCGCTCCGTCGCGGGTCGGAAGAGGCACTGGTTACCGTGCACCGAGACATGATCTTCCGCTTCTATGCGACCGGGTCGGTGCGGGCCGGCGAGGAGGGCCCGTACACCGGCCCGTTTCATTTCCTGTTCTGGGACGAAGCCTGTGACGCAATGAACGACGGCCTGCTCGCTCCGGGCCATAAGTACAGTTTCAAGCATCCCGAACCCGGTGCGCCCGACTACTCTGAGAGGTTTGATCCGAGCCTACCGCTGGTAGGGGTCGATGACTGCGGGCTTGGGCATGGCAGCCAATCGGCGACACCGGCGCCGCAGGGGCCGGTCCGGCCGGCTTAGCGATGTTTAGTGCTGCTCAGCGCACCGTCTCTGTCGATGACGGTGTAACCCATGCCGCTGGCGGTCCGGTCGCCGATACCCGCGTAGCAGGCGAAGCGGGCAAGGGCTTCGATGGCGCTGCGCGTCCCCGCTGGGACCCCGGTGGGTTCGGCGAGGGTGTAGCTGACGAACCCGACGCAGCCGCGCCGCTTGGGTGCCCCGATTTTGACCACGTACTCGGCTGTGGCCAGGCGCATGTCGACGAGCTCAAGGTGATCGTCGATCGCGTCGTCGAGGTCAGCGGGGAGCGGGGTGTCCGGCGCCCAGGTCCGCCACCGTGCAGCGAGGGTTCCGAAGACCCGTTCGGGATCGGGCAGGACGCGCTGGCGCCGCGCGCCGTCCCCGCGACCCGTTGCGAAGCTGACCGGGGTGACCAGCCCGAACGCCCAGGATGTGGCCGGTGGCGCGGCGGCGAGCAGATCCGCGTAGGTTTCGGCCTCGACCAGAGAAACCGACTGCGTGGCGTAGTCGGTGGAACCGAAACGCCACCTGTCAGGGGCACTCAGCGCGGCGAGCATCGACCCGACGATCGCGTCGAGCAGCACGCCGACCTCGAAGCGGACGTGCTCGGACGTTCTGGCCGGGGTTCGCTGGCGCTCGTCGAGGAGCGGCGTGACGGCGAATGGGCGGGATGGCGAACCCTCGTGAAGGTATGCGCTGGCCTCGGGTGACAGCCCATCGCGGACGGCGGCCAGGATGGCGGCGTTCACCGCCGGGCCCGTATGCGGCGGCGGCAGCGCCCCCGCGGATGCCGGGCTGATGGTCACGATAATGCGAGCGGGCACAAGCCGCCTCCTGTCTGCTGGTGGGCGGACATCACGGTAGGACCCGTCGCCCGGCCGTCGGCATGAAGGGCCGCCGTCGCGGGCTCCCATGCGCTGACGCGGATTCTCCTTGACTACTGACGGACGGATGCCCGCCGAGGCCGGCATGCTCAGGCCATGGGCTTCGGAGACGTCCCTCGGCCTGACTTCGATCGTGGAGTAGGTGATTTCCGTCGTCATAACGACCAAAATGACCTAACGCTTCGGCTCGAATCGGTCCGAGGTAGGTGAAAAAGGCTGGTATAGCCGCGCTTGCGACCTACCGCGTGCGGCGTTCAGGCCTTCAGACGCCTGGTGTCCCGGGGAGGGCGCGACCTCGTCGATGCCGCGCAGATCCTTTTACCTGCCAGGGACCACCGCCACCGCTCGCAGATACCGGTGCGCGCCCGCGGGCTCTGCTGCTGCCGGTGCTGCTGCCGGTGCTTGGCCAGCTGCGGGTGTGGGTGCGGTGACAGTCGACCGACCGGTCCCGGCCAGGGTCGAGGCCAGCAGCAAGCCCACGACCAGCGCCAGGACCCGCCGCAGGGCCGCAGCGCCGACCGACCTGGAAAGGTCGCAACCTGTCAACACCCGCATCAGATACCTCTCATGGTCTTACCGGAGACGGCCAGCTGGCAGCCGGCCCGCGTCACATAGGTGCGTCAGAATTCCTCGACCGCGACGCGCCGGACGCAGAGCGACGACACGGACACGCCGTTGCGGGGTCCGCTCATATGGCGGACAGATAGCAACGCCCTACTGGCAAAGGCTACGCAGCTCGCCCATCAGTGGGAGTCGTTCGTCAGCACGGAGTGCAAAACGACAGGCGCCGGGCATGCTACGGATTAGGCCGGAGCTGTCAGCTTCACCGACCGGCCCTTTGGATGCGGGCCTGGTGGGACCCCATTGGTTGATAGACAAAGAAGCCCGTGCATGCCAACCCCCCGTACGTGTTCCCGGAGCGTAGCCCACCCCGCTCACCCTGCAGAGTGCGCCCTCCCCGCCAGCCGTGCGGGCTGCCGCCACTCCCCACCGACTGGCGGTCCCGGCCTGAAAAGGTTACCGATACGTACGGTAGCGGCCTGTGGGAGTGGGCTCGGGTACCCCCATGCTGGCTTTGCCGCGGCGTCCCCTATTCTGACCTGTTCTCCACCGTGAGGATCACAGGGGGATAGGTGAAGATCGAAACTGGGAGCCCGAAGGGCGGGCCGACCAGGAGCATCGCGATCTCGGTCCCCTGTGAAGCGCTCAGAAGTGCTGGGTGCTGTGACGTCTATACGGCGTCGTCATGTTGCCGCCCCACCCGGGGTTCGGCATGCCCTTCACAGGAGGACCGATGCTTCCGCTGACCATCGCCGACATCGCGGGCGAGAACGACGACATCGCGTTTCTGGCCTTTGCGGAGCTTGTCGGCCCGGCGTTGTGGGCGCGTGTCGTCTATGGCGTCCGTCGTGCCAAGCCCGGCACCTGCGCCTGCCGGCCCGAGCGCCCGCCGCTGTTCAACGTCACCGATACCCTCACCGAGTCGTTGTGCGAGCGTTGCATGAATCTGTGGACGGATCGGCTGATGAACGGTTTTCGGGTGTTGCGCCAGGCACTCGCCGGCAGCGTGCCGACGATTGGCGCGGGTTCTAACGCGGGCGAGGAGATCCACGAATGGCGGATCGTCCGTGACCACATCGTCGCGCCGGAGGCCGAGCTGGAGGACGCTTCCATCTTCGGTGCCATGCTGCGGGACTTCACGCCCCGCGAGGAGACCCCCGCTGAGCTGGACTGGCTGCGCAAGGCATGGGCGCAGCTCGTCAACTACCCGACGTCTGGGCGGATCGTGCCGACGGTGCGGCGGGAGTCGGCCGACGAGCGCGGTCTACCGACCCGTCCGGAGGTGGCGATCTCCACGGCGGCATGGGCGGCACCGCTGCGCGTCGATCCGGTCGACCGGGATATTCTCATCGAGTTTCTGCTCGGAATTCGCGATGAGATCACCGACCCGTACTCCCTGCCCTCCATGGAACTGAAGTTCGGGCTCACCGCGCGTGAGGTTAGCGAGCGGCTCGAGGGCTCCCTGGCGTTACTGCGCCGGTGCAATCGCGATTTCCACGAACGGGCCGTGGCGGTGCCGCTGGCGGAGACCGAACCGGACGGAATCACCGGTAACCAGGTTCCCTCCCCGGAGGACATCTGCGTCGCAGCGGCGGATGCGAGTGTTCCGCGGAACGCAATTCTCGTCGAGCTCGAGCTCAACCCGGTGACGATAAGGTTGCTGCGAGAGATCGTCGATGCGGCCCATGGCAGTACGGCCGATGTCACCGCACTCGCCCGGCGGCGGCTGCGCCTCGACGAGGAGCGGGCCGGCGGTGAGTTCGACCGCCTTGCGGGTCTTGTCGCCGGGGCTGGCGTCGACTGGGTCGACGTCCTGCTGCACGACCTCGACGGGCTGCCCGCGTGATGCCGACGACCGTCATGCGGGCAGCCGTCACGCGGGCAGCGCGGCCCATGCCTCCAGCAGATCCGCGAGGTCATGGGCCTGCACCGCGGACAGCACCACGTTTCGTGTGGCGGGGTGGGATGCGATCTCGATGCGGATCCCGTCGTCCACCGTCGTGGTCTGGACCGATCGGGGCGCGTCCGACGTCCCCGGGGCCGGCGGCGGGTCGGTGATCTTTCTGCGGCTGGCTATCCGCAGTAGGTCGAGCCGTTCGAACACGGCCGTTCCTTGGGTGCGCAACAGGGCTGCGATCTGGGCGCCGACCGTGTGGTCGGGTCCATCGGTCCAGGTCAACCGCAGTGGGGGGGCGCCGCCGTCGTCGAGCTCCAGGACCGCCCGCGCCCCGGCCAGGCGCAGCGTGGCAGGCCCGAAACTGCCCTGCAGGTGCCGGGATGCGGACGGGACGCCGGCCAGCGCCGCCAACAGACTCGCGCTTGTCGCCATCCGGCATCCCTCCCTTCGCAGCTCCACTGCCATGACACCACGATTACCCTCCTGCCGCTCGCGTCGTAGCGGCAGGTCAGTTTATTGAATCGATTCCGGTCAAGCCGCCTTTTGCCTTCCACTCTGGTCTGTTTGAGATAATTTTCATCTCAAGCTTGCCATTTCTAATTACAGCGCAACGGCTATATAATGCCGCTTTTGATGCTCGCCTTTCCTCGGATGTTATCTTGGTATAGGCGCTGTGTCGGGCACCCTTTACCCAGTAGGTGAAGTTTGCATCGGTATTCTGTGGCGCATACAGTACTTCGCAGCCTGAACTTATCTCAATGACTCGATCATCGAACCGGATATGGCGATCGTGCTTTCCATTGTCGCCCCACTGCTCGCCTGTCAGGCAGTGGATTGTGATGCTCTCGAGATTAGAGCCGCCGCCGAGGTAGTTATGGGCGAGTGCCTTGTGTGATTTTTGGAGCCGTCGAATACGAGCAGTATCTTCTTGCTTATTACTCCCTGGAATCATAGTAATAATTTCAAGTTTCCGTTGACCGTGGTTGCTGCGGCTATTCTTGAGGAGTCGCCAGAACCACCGTAGGCCAGTATGATCGAGTACGTTACTTACAAACTTATCCATAATTACAGTTCGCGAGGATTCTTCTAGGAATGGTTCAATGTAGTCTCGCTTCACCGTATTCTGATCTAGTTCCTGATATTCATATCGACAGTTGCCTATTCTGACAAGATCCCCGAGGGGACTCGGCACTCCCGTAATATCGCAGCGAGTAACACTTACTCCATAACGCTCGAGCGAAAGTGTGTCTTTCATGGAGAAAATATGCTGAGCAGCATCGAGTTCAACGAGCAGTACCGCCAGATCATCGTTCCTGGAGGCAAGGTCGCTCGTTGACGTAATTTTCCACCACGGAACATCCTTGCCGGGGATCTTCTCGGTGACAGTCGATTTGTTCAGAATCTTTTCCCAGTATGTCAATACCAGCGGGGATTCTATGATCTTCGTGAAGTCGTTCTTACTCGTGCAACTGTCGAAGGTAACACGCCCATGACGAAGGAGTAGGTCGGTGACGCTGTCGTGACAGCTCATCGCCCCGGCTGGATCCTTGGTGAAAAAACTTTCCGAGAACAGGCCCCTGTGTACTCCGACATTGACGAGCATCTTATCAACCCTCCGGTCCGTCGAGGGCGTCACGCCTCGAGTCGTAAAATGAAAGCGGAAGGCCGGGGTCAAGATTTCCGTCGCGTCGCCATTCCTGATCAAGAATTTCGAGCTCGCCGTAGTCGTTTCTGTCGATAAAGACGACTCCGACATGGTCAGGTTCTACCCGCTTGTTGATCACCGCCTCTTGTAGGCGGAGAAGTATATTCTCGCTATGGGTCTCGATAATAATTTGATGTCGGCTGGATTCCGTCGGGCGTCGTAGCGCTGCTTCGAGGAAAAGTTCCCCCATGTCGGTCTGAAGTGCAGGGTGTAGATGAGTCTCTGGTTGTTGAATCAGTACTATACCCGGCTCGGATCGGCAACATTCTACTACGATGGGCAGAGCATGAACAATTCCAAATCCAACATCGGCCATATTGAGATCGTTTCCCCGTTGATCGCGTAGGGCCAAGGAGCCATAGCCGGCGTGGCGGTAGAATTCTGTCTCAACGGAGGGCGAGTATGACGTCAAAGTTATTTGGTAGGGGATTCCGAGTCGTTCGAGGGCATCATTGCTTGCGTTGCGTATTCCTTGGCCTTCATCCGAGGCCAAGAATTCTGCGAGGCGTTCTCCACTGGAGCCGACGCCTTCGACATGTCCGCCTAGCGGAACCGGTATATCTGGCGGTGCTATTCTGCTGGGGCCGAGGTGACGTACTGCACTCAATGCGGAAACAGTCGCATTATTCCAACTATTGGCAACAATTTCCGATGCCTGTGCCGTTCTCCATGCCGCTGTCGATCTTAGCCAATCGAGATCTTCTGGCTTCGGCTCGGGGCCGCCAATATGGCCTCGTGTCAGGTGAACAATTGACCCCGATGGCAGGCGGAATCCCGCAATTCCGCCAACCTGAAGGCCATTTATCCTAACCAGCGGAATGAAGTGTTCCGGGATGGTGGAATTGGTGATCTTTTCGGTCGAGCCATTGCCTTCGGTTAGTGAGAACTTTGCAGCGCATTCTTCATTTACGATGGCGAGGTATTCTTGAAGATTCTCTTCGATGGGTTCGAGAATTTCTTCATCTTCGAACCGGATTCCAAGAGAAAGAGATGGTCTACGAAGGAGGACGGTTCGATCGCCGTCGCGGAGTTCGCAGTAGGCAACCCGTGGTACTGAAGTATCGTCGGCTTGGAAGCCGTAGACGGCGGCGCCGCTCACGATTACGTCGGATCCTGTCAAGAGGTCATAATCGACGCCAATCCAGAGAGTCCGACCGCCGATTTCGTGGTTGTATATTGCGTCCCTGAAAGAGCCAAGCTTGACGAGAGGTCCGGTCAGAAGGAGGGGGCTTTCGGAGGATTTTTGCCTCTCTGCTTCGAGGGATTGTTTTAGTGCGAGCAGGGCTTGAAGCAGAGTTGACTTTCCGGCGGAATTTGCGCCATATAGCAATGTGAGTGGCGCGAGTGATACCGTGTATGGTAGATCATCGATCATCCCGTAGGATTTGAAGTTACCGATATGGACGGCTGTTAGGATGGCGCGCTTGACGCCAGAGCGACTTGCCGATCCAAGATTTGTTTCGAGTGGTAGGTCTTCGGCTTGAAAATTACCTGGATCTACTGACACTGACTACCGGTCCTTTTCGGGGTGGATGGGCAGGTGGTTGGCGCCGAGGTCGGGCAGGCTCACGCCGCGGTTGTCGCGGACGCGGCCACCCTGCTGCTGCTCGTTCTGGACGAACCACTCGAACGAGCGGCCCCGGGGGTCGGGCGGCACCGGGACGTCGACCCGCAGGCCGTTCGGCCGCACCCGCGGATAGTGCACGGGCACCGAGGCGTCACCGGTTGCCGCGGCGAGAAATGCCTTGATGTGCGGGACCTTCTCGAACTGGTCCCCGGGGGAGACCGCTTTCTTGAAAGCGTCGACGCTGCCCCGGGCCTGCGCCGGATAACCGTCTTCCGGGCGCTGCTCCGGCCCGAGCGACCGGTAGTACTGCGTCCACGACTCGCCGGTCCGAAGGTCTGTCCGGGCGGGGTCGAGGGTCAGCCGCACGCTGCCGAAGCCCAGCGGTTTGCCCAGTCCCAGCCGATGGTACCGGGTCGCTTCCCCGTGGTTCCCGCCGTCGTCGCCGTTGTTGCCGAGGTCGAGCAGCCACAGCAGCGCGCCCAGTTCGACATCGGTGAGGTTGCGGACGTCGACGGTGAACGTG